>NZ_AZQX01000110.1:0-24088 GCF_000568385.1 Halomonas sp. BC04 | reverse complement strand
CCGACGGTCACCACCATCAACGCCAAGGGCCTGCTCGGCCGCTCGCATCCGCTGGACCTGGGGGCCAACGCCGCCCTGCCGCCGGTGCGCGAGCTGGCCCGAGAGGCGGATGTCATACTCGCCGTGGGCACCGAGCTCGGCGAGACCGACTACGACGTGGTCTTCGACGACGCTTCGCCCTCAACGGCAGGCTGATCCGCATCGACCTCGATGCCCAGCAGCTGGTGCGCAACCAGCCCTTGGCCCTGGGCCTGGTGGGCGATGCCGGACGCAGCCTTGCGCTGTTGCTCGAGCACTTYCCCCARCCSCTGGCCAGGRGCGGGGCCGAGCGAACGGCCCGCGCCCTGGCCTCGCTGGGCCTGATCAGCGACCCCGCCTTCGCCCCCTTCGTGCCACTCTATGGCGTGCTGCAGGAGGCCTTGCCCGACGCCATCCTGGTGGGCGACTCCACCGCACCGGTCTATGCCGGTAACCACCTGGTCTCCCAGCCTGCACCGCGGCGCTATTTCAACGCCTCCACGGGGTACGGCACCCTGGCTACGGCCTTCCGGCGGCACTGGGCGCACAGCTCGCCCGCCCCGACCTGCCGGTGGTCGCCCTGGTCGGCGACGGCGGGGTCATGTTCACCCTCTCGGAGCTTGCCACCGCCGTGGAGGAGCGCCTGCCCATCGTGATCCTGCTGTGGCACAACGCCGGCTACGAGGAGATCCGCCGGTACATGGATGCCCATGGCGTCGAGCGAATCGGTGTCGACATTCAGGCGCCTGATTTCCTGACCCTGGCCCGCGGGTTCGGCTGCCTGGCGACCCATGTCGATAGCCCCGGCGCCCTTTCCCAGGCGTTGGCCAGCCGCCCGCTGGACGGCCCCTTCCTGATCGAAGTGGATGCCGCGGCCTGGCAGCAGGCCGTCGGTTAACCAACCAGAAGAGTATCCTCATGCAACGCCTCGACCAGCAATTCATAGACAACCAGTGGATCCCCTCACGGGGTGAGCGCCGGCTGCCGGTAACCGACCCCTACACCGAACAGGTGATCGCCGAGGTCACTGCCGGGGATCCCGCCGACGTCGCTGCCGCCGTGGCCGCGGCACAGCGTGCCCTGCCCGCCTGGCGTGAGCTGAGCGGCGCCCAGCGGGCGATCTACCTCGATGGCTTCGCCGATTCCCTGACCCGGCGCCGCGAGGAATTGATCCGCCTGTCATCAACCAACAACGGCAAGGTGCTGGACGAGGCCGCCATCGACCTTGACGATGCCATCGCCTGCTATCGCTACTACGCCGGTCAGGCGCGGGAGCTCGACCAGCGCCAGGGTCGGCTCATCGCGCTGGAAATGGAGGGCGTGGAGGCTTGCTGCTACCACGACCCGGTGGGCGTCGTGGGACTCATCACGCCCTGGAACTTCCCGCTGGTGACCAGCGCCTGGAAGCTGGCTCCGGCACTGGCGGCGGGCTGCACGGCGGTACTCAAGCCCTCGGAAGTGACCCCGCTGCCCGAGCGGGCGCTGGCCGAGGTCGCCCTGGARATCGGCCTGCCCCAGGGGGTGCTCAACCTGTTGCAGGGYGACGGCGCTGGCATCGGCGCCCCGCTCGCCGCTCACCCCGGTATCGACAAGGTCTCCTTCACCGGAAGCAACCGGGTCGGCGAGGCGGTCATGCGGGCCGCCGCCGAGCGCAGCATCGGTGTCTCCCTGGAGCTGGGCGGCAAGTCGCCGATCATCGTGATGGTGGATGCCGACCCCGAACAGGCCGCCGACTGGGTGATGGCCGGCATCTACTTCAATGCCGGCCAGATCTGCTCGGCCACATCCCGCCTGATCGTCCACGAAGCCGTCGCCGAGCCGCTCTATGCCGCCCTGGCGGAGCGTATCGACGCCCTGGTGCTGGGCAACCCGCTTGATGCGGACACCGACATGGGCCCGCTGACCAGCGCTCGCCAGCGAGAAAACGTACGGGCCTATCTTGCCATGGCCGAGCAGGAAGGACTGCTGGTGGTGCGCGATGCGAGTCATCGCGAATTGCCTGGACAGGGCTATTTCGTGGCGCCCACCCTCTACCGCGACGTGCCGGTAGAGAGCCGGCTATGGCGCGAGGAGATCTTCGGCCCGGTGCTCTGCGCACGCAGCGTCACCGATGAAAACGAAGCCATTGCACTCGCCAACGACAGCGAGTTCGGCCTGGCCGCCACGGTCATCAGCGGCGACTCGCGGCGTGCTTCCCGCATCGGTCGTCAGCTGCAGGCGGGCAGTGTCTGGCTCAATAGCGAGCAGCTGGTGCTGCCCGAGACCGGCTGGGGCGGCTTCAAGCGCAGCGGCATCGGCCGGGAGCTGGGCCCCTGGGGTCTTTCCGCCTACCTTGAAGTGAAGCACCTGGTCGGGCCAGCCGACGGTGGTGACGACACGTGAATTACCCTTTGCTGATCAACATGGCGTAAAATCCTGGGCCGATGCAGGAGCCTGCCGGACTTGACCGATCGCCAGTCCGACAGGCTCCTAATGTTCAAGGAGGAAACCGCATGATCCGCATCCGACCCTATCAACCCGACGACTGGCCCGCCATGTGGGACTTCATGGCACCGGTGCTGCATGCCGGCACCACCTATGCCGTGCCCCGAGGCATCGGCGAGTCCGACGCCTACCGCATGTGGGTGGAGCTTCCCCGTGCGGTCAGGGTCGCCGAGGACGCTTCAGGCAAGGTCCTCGGCACCTATTATCTCAAGCCCAACCAGCCTGGCCCGGGCGATCACGTCTGCAATTGCGGCTATCTGGTCGCCGAGCACGCCCGCGGCCAGGGCATCGCCGGCAGGATGTGCCAGGACTCCCTTGGCCTCGCCCGGGAGCTGGGCTTCACCGCCATGCAATACAATATCGTGGTGGCGACCAACGAGGTCGCTATCCGGTTATGGGAGAAGCACGGTTTCTCCATCGTCGGCACCCTTCCCTGTGCCTTTCGACATCCCGAGCAGGGACTGGTGGATGCCCACATCATGTACCGTCTCCTGTGAAAGCAGGCCGAACGGAAATCTTTTGTAACCTTTTGGTATCACTGCCGTTGACCCTCTCTGGCACCCTGGGGCATGCTCGATAACGGATTGACCCGAGAGAGGAAAAAAGACAATGAAAATCGCAGCACGCGCAACGCTGGCCCTGGCCGTTTCCCTGGCCATGACAACCGCCGCCCAGGCCTCCGACTTCGAGGAGATGGACCCGGTCACCCTGCGCCTGGCCCATGTGGTCAACGAGCAGGACGGCTTCCATATCGCCGCGGTGAAGTTCCAGGAGCTGGTCGCCGAACGCACCGAGGGTGCGGTCACCATCGACATCTATCCCAATGCCTCGCTGGGCGACGAACGCACCCTGCTCGAAGGCATGCAGATCGGCACCGTCGACATGGGCGTGATCACCAACGGGCCGGTGGCCAACTTCGTCGAGGAGATGGCGGTATTCGAGCTCCCGTTCCTCTTCCCCTCACCCGAAGCCGCCTATGAAGTGCTCGACGGCCCCATCGGCCAGGAGCTGCTCGATAAACTGAGCGAGGTGAACCTCAAGGGCCTGGCCTATGCCGAGCGCGGCTTTCGCAACCTGACCAACAGCCAGCGTGAGGTCCGCACCCCCGCCGATATCGACGGTCTACGCATCCGCGTGATGGAAAACCCGGTCTATACCGACACCTTCAGCGAGCTGGGTGCCAACGCCATCCCCATGGCCTGGACCGAAGCCCTTACCGCCATGCAGCAGGGCACCATCGACGGCCAGGAGAACCCGGTCAACGTCATCCACTCGTTCAAGCTCAACGAGACCCAGACCCATATGACCCTGTCGCGGCACACCTATGCGCCGGCGATCTTCGTCATGGGCATGCCGGTCTGGAATGGACTGCCGGAGGCTGCCCAGGACGTGCTGCGCCAGGCGGCCCAGGAGGCCGCCGAGCATGAGCGTCGCTATAACGCCGAAATGGAAGCCGAACAGCTGGAAGAGCTGCGTGCCGCCGGCATGCAGATCGTCGACGATGCCGACCTCGAAGCCTTCCAGGCCGCTGTGGCGCCGGTCTACGAGAAGTACGGCGAACAGTTCGGCGACTACCTGGCCCGTATCCGGGAGGCGCTGGAGTAAGTGCCGAACCGGTTCCGTTCGCTGCTCTCACTCCTGCAGCGCATTGAACACGTCCTCGATGCCGTCATTCAGCCCGTGGTCTTTGCGGGCATGGCGGCCCTGATCGGCGTGATCACCCTGCAGATCGTGTCGCGCGTCTTCTTCTCCGCCGTGGGCTGGACCGAAGAAGTCGCGCGGTTCCTGCTGGTGTGGATCACCTTCCTTGGCGCCACGCTGGCCTTCCAGCGCGGTCGCCATATCGCCGTGACCTTCGTCGTCGATGCACTGCCCGGCCGACTGCAACAGCTGCTACGGGTGGCCGCAGTGCTGGTCGTCCTCGGCTTCATGATCGCATTGGTCGTCATCGGCCATCGCTACATGCAGGCGCAGAGCTTCCAGAAATCGGCGTCGCTGCGCCTCTCCATGACCTATGTCTATGCCATCATCCCCATCAGCGCCGCCATCATGGCCTGGTACGCCCTCGTCGACCTGATCGAACTGATCGTCAAGGGACCCGACACGGCCGCCGCCATCGGCAGCGGAACCGCCGAGGAGCCCCCGCCATGACGGGCCTGCTGTTCGGGCTGTTCTTCCTCTTCATGCTGGCCGGGGTGCCCATCGCCCTGGCCATCGGCGCCAGCACGATGCTGGCTCTCAACGCCCAGGGTGTCCCGCTGATGGTGGTCACCCAGCAGATGTTCCAGGGCATCAACTCCTTTGCCCTGGTGGCGGTGCCCATGTTCATTCTCGCCGGCGACCTGATGGCCCAGGGCAAGGTGAGCGAGAAGCTGGTCGACTTTGCCGATTCGCTGTTCGGCTTCCTCAAGGGGGGCCTGTCGATCGTCTCGGTATTGGCCGGGATGTTCTTCGCCGCCATTTCCGGTTCCGGTGCCGCCACCACCGCCGCGGTGGGCTCGAGCCTGGTGCCGGAGCTACGCAAGAAGGGCTATGACCCCGCGTCGGCAGCCAGCCTGATCGCCGCCAGCGGCACCATCGGTGTGGTGATACCGCCCTCGGTGCCGATGATCATCTATGCGGTGATCGCCCAGCAGTCGGTCTCGAAGCTGTTCCTCAACGGCTTCATTCCCGGCCTGGTGATGGGGCTGGGGCTGATGGCGATTGCCATCACCCAGGCCTACCGGCGCAATTACCCTCGCGGCACGGCGCTATCCCTGGCCACCATCTGGCGCACGTTGAAGAGTGCCAGTTGGGGCCTGATGACGCCGGTGATCATTCTCGGCGGCATCTTCTCCGGCATCTTCACGCCCAGCGAGGCGGCAGTGGTGGCGGTCAACTACGCCCTGCTGGTATCGCTCTTCGTCTATCGCGACCTGAAGATTCCCGACGTCTACCGCATCCTGATCCGCTCGGCGATCACCACCTCGGTGATCATGCTGGTCATCGCCACCTCGGCGGTGCTCAGCTGGACGCTGTCGAGCTGGCAGGTGCCCGGCGCCATCGCCCAGGCGGTGTTGTCGATCTCCACCAACCCCTACGTCATCATGCTGCTGATCGTGGCGGTGATCCTGCTCACCGGTGTCTTCATCGAGACGGCAAGCGCCTGATCATCCTGACCCCGGTGCTGCTGCCGCTGGTACTCCAGTTGGGCATCGACCCGATCCACTTCGGCCTGATCATCGTGGTGGGGCTGGCCATCGGCATGATCACTCCCCCGGTAGCCATCAATCTCTATGTCGCCTCGTCGGTGACCCAGTTGCCCCTGGAGCGCATTACCCGCGCCATCATTCCCTACCTCCTGGGCCTGATCGGGGTACTGCTGCTGGTGGTCTACGTGCCGATCATGCTGGGCATCTCGGGCTAGGGAAAGCCAGGCGCTTGACGCCCGCCCATCATGGCCTCAGGCTTGCCGCATCAGCCTCCTGTTGAAGGATTTACCGTGATTCGAGCGACTCATTTCCTGCCGGCCTCCGGCGCGCTGCTGGCCATCGCCCTGCTGGCCGGCTGCACCACCTATACCTTCCAGGACGGCAGCCGGGAGACCCTCTGGGGCGTGCCGGCAGAGGAGGAAAGCCGGCGCTATGAGGACGACCGCCAGGCCGAGGGCGTACGTTATCGGGTGCCGGGCGAGATCGAGGAGAAAACCTCGGAGTGACACGCCGCGAGGATGAGTCGCGCAACGCCCGCCCTGTCACTCAGCTTAAGCGACGCATCACCAGGCTGAGGTTGTTGGCCGGCATCTGGACGACCCGCTCTAGCGCCAGCCCATGGCGTTCGGCTTCAGCGGTCACCGCTTCCAGGTCGCGCACTCCCCAGCGGGGGTCGCGCGCCTTGAGATCAACATCGAAGGCCTCGTTACTGGGCGCCGTATGGCGTCCTTCCCGCCGGTAGGGCCCATAGAGATAGAGAACGCCACCCTCGTTCAATCGTCGCCCGGCACAGGCCATCAGCGCCTCGGTGACCTCCCAGGGCGAGATATGGATCAGGTTGATCGCGAGAATGGCGTCGAATGGCCCCGCCGGGCAGAGGGTCGTCACGTCCAGCGCCAGCGGCGGAAGCAGGTTGGGCAGGCCCGCATGCTCCCGCCACGCCTCGATGGAACGGCGGGCATGGGCATTCGGGTCGCTGGGTTGCCACTCCCACCCCGGCATGGCGCCCGCACAGTAAACGCCATGTTCACCGCTGCCGCTGGCCACCTCGAGGATCCGTGCCTGCTCGGGCAGCACCTGCTGCAACACCTCCAGGATGGGCTGGCGGTTGCGCTCGGCGGCAGGGCTCATCAGACGGTCGTTATTCATGATATCTCTGCTAGTTCCGGAGTTGACGCCACGATAGCAGCCTTTACCCCACCCTGCGTATCTCGCCATGAGGGAATGAGAACGGTGCAGGGTCGCATCCGCGTCCCTGCATTGGCTTGTCTCAGGCTGATGGCGCCGCGGCTGTCTCCAATGAAGCTTCAGTGCGCCGATGCGCCGGCCGCTCCTTCAGTCCGGCCCAGTACGCTTCGAATTCAGGACGCTTCTCCAGGGTGCCGAACTCCATGCCCCAGCCGATGTGCGATCCGACGTAGACGTCTGCCGCGGTGAAGGTGTCCCCAGCGATATACCGCCGCCCCTTCACCGCCATGGCCAACGTATCGGCGACCGAAGCCACGTTGCCGCACCCCAGTTGCATCTCCTGCTCCTCCGTCAGTTGCACACCACAGCTGTTCAGGGATATGGCCAGCTCCAGCGGGCCCGCGACAAAGAACAGCCAGCGGAAGTAATCCCCGCGGGCCGCCGGCTCCGGCAACAATCCTGCTTCCGGGAATGTCTCCGCCAGGTAGGCGCAGATCGCCGCCGCCTCGGTGACGACGGTGTCGCCATGGCGAATCGCCGGCACCTTGCCCATGGGGTTGATCGCCAGGTAGTCGGGGGATTTCATGGGGGCACCGTACTCCAGCACCTCCATGCGATAAGGGACGCCGATCTCCTCCAGCATCCAGTGCACGATGCCTGCCCGGGACCACGGGTTGGTATAAAACACGAGTTCCTGTTCCATTGTCGACTGCTCCTTCTCTTGGCTTGGGGTGGAAACAGGGTAGCCCGAGGCAGTGACAGAACATGGCAGCAGCGTTTGCAACCACTCCTTGTGCAACAGGTGTCGACGACGGGGATAGCGCTCTCCTGTCATGACCGCCGCCTCGATGCGATCGGCACGGAAGTGGCGAAACTCCCCTCTCAGTTCACACCAGGCCGCCACGACACGGGTCGACTCGAAGAATGCGATGGCGCAGGGCCAGATGGTACGAGAGGAATGTCGGCCAAGCTGATCGCGATAGGCGATATCGAGCTTCTGCTCGTCCCTTATGGCCCGGCGGAGCAACTTGAGCTCGACAGCCTGCGGCCGCTTCCAGCCGGGCCCGATGACAAGCGCTGAGTCCTCCAGCCGGTGTCGTTGCTCGCCGGGAAGCACGGCGGCGACCTTGGCGAGAGCTTCACCGGCAGCCATGGCCAATCCATCGTCGGCGCGTTCTTCCACCCACTTCAGGCCCAGGGCCACGGCTTCCAGCTCCTCCTCCGAGAACATCAACGGCGGTAGCAGCAAACCGGGCTTGAGCACATAGCCAAGTCCCGCCTCTCCCTCGATCTCGGCACCAATCGCCTTGAGCGCCGAGATGTCTCGATACAGGGTCCGCAGCGAGATACCCAGCTCATCCGCCAGTACGGCACCGCTGACCGGGCGCCGGTGGTGTCGCAGGCACTGCATGAGCTCGAAAAGACGCGTCGTCCGGGACATGAAAACTGCCTTCCTTGCGTTAGTGTCGATGAAACGGTTGACGCTTTCGGTAAGTCAGGGAGCGCCATAGCCACTCCAGTGGTCCAGAACGAAAGTGTCGCAGCCAAACAGGCGCCAGCAGCAGCTGCAGCAACCAGATAGCCAGCACGATGACGAACTGCCCGGTCCGTTCGATCTGGCCGAATAGCGCCAACCCCTGGCCATAGAAGAGGAAGACGCCGATGACGGTCTGCAGGATATAGAGAGTAAAGGCCATGCGCCCCACGGCCGCCAGCCGCCTCGTCAGCCCGCGGAGTGCTCCATGGCGCAGCAGCAGCACGATGGCGGCCACCCAGCCGAGGCTAACCGGCAGGCTGCCCCAGTAGTTGAACTGGCTGCCAAGGAAGAGGGATTCGGGGCCCCAGCCATTGGCGAAATTCCAGGCAACGCCATAGCCCACCATTGGCAGGCCAATGAGTAGCGCAACCATGAGCAGGCGCCAGTAGGTGGAACTGGACGCCTGGCCACTCAGTACGCCGAGCCGGTACAGCCCCATGCCGATCAGCATCAGGCCTGCCGCCCGCCAGAAACCCCAGACGACCAGGACAAAGGTCTGCGCTTCAGCGGTTATCGGCACACGATGGGGCAGCTGCGACAGCCATCCACTCCGGTATATCGCGACTTCTTCGGCCAATGCCCCTGGAGACGGCGCCCACTCCGCTTTGAAGTCGGCCAGTTGCGCCTCAGACCACAGGCTCAGCGACCAGCCGAAATAGAGAAACAGCAGCGACGACACCGACAGCAGGGCGATGCCGGTCACGAGGAGAGCACGAGGCGATAGTGTGCGAAAGGGAAAGAGGGCGAAGCCGCAGACGGCATAGAGGAACAGGATGTCGCCATACCACAATAGATAGCCATGGGCGGCGCCGAAGAGCAGCAGCCAGGCGTGGCGTCGGTAATGCAGCCTTGCCGCCGACTGCCCGCGTTCACTGGCACGGTCGGCAAACAGCACGATGCCGGCACCGAAGAGCATCGAGAAGATCGCCATCATCTTCTCATCGGCGAAGAGATGGCTCAGTAGCCACACAGCGAAGTTGGCGCCGGTCAGATCCCCCCATGCAGTGGGGTTCGTGTAGGCTGCCATCGGCATGGCGAAAGCCTGGATATTCATGACCAGGATGCCGAGCAGGGCAAAGCCACGCAGGACATCCAGGGAGTGCACACGACCACCAGAGGCAATCGCTGCCTCTGTCTCCTCGGTATAGGTGGTTGACTGCACTGGGAGCCTAGCGCCCTGGCTTTACCCGGCGCGGCCTGCCCGCCTTCCGGGCTGGCCGCCGGTCGACCCGGGCTTCTTGTGCGAGGACTTCTTGTGGGAGGACTTCGGGTTTCTGGCGTTGGCTTCTGCTTCGTGCCCGGCGACTTCCCAGCCGCGCCAACCGAGGACGCCTTGCCCGTGGCGCGACCGCTCGACGATGCCTTGCCCTTGGCGCGCTTGCCAGCAGCCCCCTGGGCACGCTTGCCCACCTTGCGCTTGCCCGCCGCCCCGTCTGCCGAAGCTTCCTGCCCCCAGCTCCGACATCAGAAGCCGAACGCTCGGTCAGCGCGTTGATCGTGTCGATCTCTTTCTCGGTCAGATCGCGCCAATCGCCCAGCGCCAGCCCCTTGAGCGAGACATTCATGATCCTGATTCTCTCGAGCCGGGTGACTTCATAACCGAACTTTTCACACATGCGCCGAATCTGTCGATTCAACCCTTGCACCAAGGTTATGTTGAACACGAAGGTCGATTCCTTGACCACCTTGCACGGCTTCGTCACCTCGCCAAGGATCCGCACCCCGGAACTCATCCCGACGACGAACTCATCGGTAATCGGCTTGTTGACGGTGACCCGGTACTCCTTCTCATGATTGTTGCTGGCCCGGAGAATCTTGTTGACCAGGTCGCCATTGTTGGTCAGGAAAATGAGCCCCTGGGAATCCTTGTCAAGCCGCCCGATGGGGAAGATGCGCACCCCATGCTTGACGAAGTCGACGATATTGTCCTTTTCGCTCGGCTCGGTGGTGCTGACGATGCCTACCGGCTTGTTCAAGGCGATGAAGACGAGGTCTTCGGCTTCCTGGGGCTCGATCAACTGGCCGTTGACCTTGACCTCATCCCCGGGAAACACCTGGTCGCCCGTCTTGGCCCGCTTGCCGTTGAGGAAGACATTGCCCTGCTCCACATAGCGGTCGGCCTCCCGCCGGGAACACATGCCACTCTCACTGATGAACTTGTTGATACGCGTCGAAGAACCGAAAGCCATGGCGCTCTTACCGGAAGGAATGGGGTATCTAGCAGGCATTCAAGCATGCCAGGCCATATCGATGAAAGGGTTACACCCTCCATGGGGTGTGCCGGCCGGCGCTGAGGGGTAAACTGGACGGTACCCCGTCAAACGATTCAATCGACAAAGGACGCCTCGCCGACCATGGGCAGCACCCCTCCTCTCTACCTTCAGATCCAGCAGCACCTGCTGGAGAAGATCAACGGCGGCGACTGGCCGGCACATCATCAGATTCCACCGGAGGAGCAACTGGCCCGCGACTTCGGCGTCAGCCGCATGACGGCCAACAAGGCCATTCGCGACCTGGTACAGCAGGGCTACCTGATTCGCCAGCCCGGGCTCGGCACCTTCGTCACCGACCGCAAGGCGGAGTCATCCCTGGTGGAGGTGCATAACATTGCCGAGGAGGTGCGCAGCCGCGGTCACGGCTACAGCAACGAGGTGCTGTGCAGCGAAGCGATTGAAGCCGATGACGAGGTGGCACTACGCCTCGGCGTGCGCCTGGGCACGCGGGTTTTCCATACCCTGATCGTGCACTGTGAGAATGGCGTGCCGATCCAGCTAGAGAACCGCTACGTCAATCCTCGCTGGGTACCGGACTACCTCGATACCGACTTCACACGCCACACCCCCAACGAGGTGCTGGTGGCGGCCTGTCCGATCAGCGACATCGAGCACGTGGTCGAAGCGGTACTGGTGGACGAGACGACCGCACGGCACCTGGATACCGACACGACCCGCCCCTGCCTGAGCATGATTCGCCGCACCTGGTCCGGCGACCACCTGATCAGCTACGCCCGACTGATCCACCCCGGCGAGCGCTACAAGCTGCGCTCATCGGTGCACCGAAACGGCTCCTGATAGATCCTCAGCCCCACGCCCGGCCCACTTTCGATGCGCATATCACCGCAAACGCCCCCAGCGGCTGGAGAGCAACGCAACGAGGCCGGCATCGCCGGCCTCGTTGGTGAAGTCGCTAGCCGCCCGAGACCGCCAGTGCCAGGTAGCCCGCCGGCACGGCGAGTAGCAGACTCAACGCCACGCGAATGAACCAGATCACCACGATGCGCCCCACCGAGAGCGGAATGCTGGTGGAAAGGATGCAGGGAATCGAGGCGGAGAAGAACAGCACGCCGGACACCGACACCACACCGGCAGCGAAGCGTGCCACGAACTCTGCCTCACTCATCAGCAGCGCCGGCAGGAACATCTCGGCCAGGCCCGAGGCGGCCGCCTGGGAGAGCGCCGCAGCGTCATCCAGTCCCCAGATGGCGACGAAGGGGTAGAACAGCCAGCCCAGCCACTCGAACAGCGGCGTGTACTTGGCCAGCAGCAGCCCGAGCAACCCCACCGACATGATCGACGGCAGGATACTTATCGCCATCACCAGGCCTTCCCGCACGTTGATCGCCACGCTCCTGGGCAGGCTCGGCGCCCTCTCGGCAACAGCGAGGCCGGTATGCCAGGCGGTCACGAGCCGCTTGCCCGGAATCGACTCGGGCTCACCGTCGGTCTTGCTGTTGTCCATGCCCCGCAGGGGCGGCAGGCGGACGGTGATCGCCGTGACGATGAAGGTGATCGCCAGGGTCAGCCAGAAGTAGAGGTTCCATACGCTCATCAGGTCGAGGGTACGCGCCACGATGATCATGAAGGTAGCCGAGACCGTGGAGAAGCCGGTGGCGATGATCGCCGCTTCCCGGGCCGAGTACTGCCCCGCCTGGTAGACCCGGTTGGTGATCAGCAGGCCGATGGAGTAGCTGCCCACGAAGGAGGCCACGGCATCGATGGCCGAGCGCCCCGGCGTGCGCCAGACCGGCCGCATCACCGGCTGCAGCAGCACGCCGATCAGCTCCAGCAGCCCATAGCTGATCAGCAGCGCCAGGAAGACGGCGCCGATGGGGACGATGAGCCCCACCGGTATCACCAGTCGCTCGAACAGGAACGGCAGCATGTCCGGCTCATGCAGGAAGCCGGGGCCCCAGCCCGTCATGGCCATCAGCGCCGCGGCCACCCCGGCCAGCTTGAGCAGCGTGAAGATACGCTCGGTGAGGCTGCGGTTCCAGTAGCCCTTGGCCAGGGGATAGATTGCGCCGGCAACGATAAGTGCCAGGGCATAGAACCCGCTGAAATCACCCATCAGGGTGCGCGCCCCGGTGACCATGTGATCCAGCAGGATGGTCGTACGCTCGCCGATGGTCACCGGCACGAAGAAGATCAGGATACCCAGGGCGCTGGGCACGAACAGCTTGAGCACGGTCATCAGTGATGGTTGACGGCGACTCTGTGCCGTCTGCTGAGGGATCGTCATGGAACCCCCTCCTCTTGTTGTCGTCGGGTGTGGTCGTCGGAATGTGGTGACAAGCCAAGTGTCATCGTGTTGTTCATACGGCCGGTCATTATTGTATATACAATATGATGTATCGGCTCGCTAGCACAACCCCCGGAATTACACCTATACTTTCGTCGCACCGATGACCATGAGAGACGATTGACGGCTCCGCGACACCCCAACAAACTTCATATATATCAGGTTAGTAAATAGAAAATTCGGAGCAATACCCGACACCGGCTCCCGATAGCAGCCCCGGGAGCCAGTCGCCAGGCTTGACGCGGGAACGGCGATCATTTAAATGTATATACATTGCGTCGACTATCCATAGCAGGAGGCCCCATGACCGGCACCCCGCAGAAGCAAAAACTCTGGCGAGACGTCATCATCTTCGATGGCCTCGACACCCTGCCCGAGCCGATGGCGGTAGTGGTCGAAGGCGACCGTATCGACCGTGTCCTGCCGATGAGCGAGTGGGACGAGGCCACCGCGGCCGACTGCGAGGAGATGGCCCGCGGCGGCGTGATGACCCCTGGCCTGGTCGACTGCCACACCCACCTGGTATTCGGTGGCTCCCGTGCCGACGAGTTCGAGCAGCGCCTGGAAGGCGCCAGCTACGAGGAGATCGCCCGAGCGGGCGGCGGCATTCTCAGTACGGTAAACGCCACCCGAGCGGCCAGCGAAGCCGAGTTGTTCGATGCCGCCCGGCCGAGGCTGGAGGCACTGATGCGGGATGGCGTCACCACCGTGGAGATCAAGTCCGGCTACGGACTGACGGTTGCCGACGAGCTCAAGATGCTGCGCGTGGCACGCCGCCTGGGCGAGGCGCTGCCTGTGCGGGTGGTCACCACCCTGCTCGGCGCCCACGCCCTGCCACCGGAGTTCAAGGACGACAGCGACGGCTATATCGACCTGGTATGCGAGGAGATGATCCCGGCCGCCGCCAGCGAGGCCCTGGCCGACGCGGTGGATGTGTTCTGCGAGAAGATCGCCTTCTCGGTCGCCCAGTGCGAGCGGGTGTTCGCCGCCGCCAAGGCACACGGCCTGCCGATCAAGGCCCATGCGGAGCAGCTCTCCAACTTGGGTGGCAGTGCCGCCGCGGCGCGTTTCGGGGCGCTCTCCGCCGATCATATCGAATTTCTCGACGAGGCCGGAGTGGCGGCCCTGCGCGAAGCCGGCAGCGTCGCCGTGCTGCTGCCCGGCGCCTTCCACACCCTGCGGGAAACCCAACTCCCCCCCATCGAGGCGCTGAGGGCCGCCGGGGTGCCAATGGCGATCGCCACCGACGCCAACCCGGGGAGCTCGCCGATCTTCAATCCCACCCTGATGCTCAATTTCGCCTGCACCCTGTTCCGGCTGACCCCGAGGGAGGCGCTGGCCGGCATGACCTCCCATGGCGCCAGGGCCCTGGGGTTACATGAGCAAGTTCTTCACGAACAGGGGCTGGGCAGAGTGAAGGAAGGCGCCCCGGCCGACCTCTGCCTTTGGGACGTCGACACACCGGCTGCCCTTGCCTACGCCATCCAGTCCGGCCGCCTGCGCCAGCGCGTGTTCGCCGGCAGTGTCACGCAAGCCTTTCAAGGAGAGCAGCGCCATGACTGAGTTGATCGACATGTCTCCCTGGGCCGGTCGCGAGGACCCGGAACCCAACAGCCTGCGCTGGCATCAAGTGATCGAACCCCTGCCCGCGGCCAGCCGGGCGGCGAACGTTGCTGCCGGTATCGCCCTGCTCGGTTTTTCCTGTGACGCCGGCGTGGCACGCAACCACGGACGCGTCGGTGCCGCCGGTGGCCCCCGTGCCATTCGCAAGGCGCTGGCCAACCTGGCATGGCACCATCGCTCGCCCGCCTTCGACGCCGGCGATGTGGTCTGCCACCCCCATGGCAGCGACGACGGTATGGAAAGCGCCCAGTCGCGGCTCGCCGCCAGGGTCGCCGCACTGCTCGACGCCGGTCATCTGACGGTGGTGCTCGGCGGCGGTCATGAAGTGGCCTATGGCAGCTGGTCAGGCCTGGCTCGTCACCTGGAAGACAAGGCGACCGGCAAGAAGGCCCCCATCGTAGGCATCGTCAATCTCGACGCCCACTTCGACCTTCGCACCCCGCTCCTCACCCCAGGGCAGCGCGGCTCCTCGGGCACCCCCTTCGCCCAGATAGCCGACGAATGCGACCGCCGCGGCTGGCCATTCCGCTACGCCTGCCTCGGCGTGAGCCGGGCCAGCAATACCGCGGCCCTGTTCCAGCGTGCCGCGGAGCTCGGCTTGATGGTGCGCGAGGACCACGAAATCACGGCATCAAGCCTCGACACCATCGGCGACGAACTCGATGCCTTTATCGCCGGTTGCGACAGGGTCTACCTGACCATCGACCTGGACGTGCTGCCGGCAAGCGAAGCCCCCGGGGTCAGCGCTCCGGCCGCCCATGGTGTGTCGCTGCCACTGCTGGAACGCCTGGCCCGGCGCGTGCGCGACAGTCGCAAGCTGGCCCTGGTCGACCTGGCCGAGCTGAATCCGGGCTTCGATATCGACGGCCGCACCGCCAAGGCCGCGGCGCGGCTGATCCATCAGCTGACGCTCGAACCCTGAGCCCGGCGCAAGACATGCCATCGACACCCAACAGACACGACAATAGACAGGAGACGATCATGAATAGCCACCAGTCCCCCGCGACCGACCCTCGTCACGACCCCAGCCGACGCATCGCCGCCCCCACCGGGACCGAACTCAGCTGCAAGAGCTGGCTCACCGAAGCCCCCATGCGCATGCTGATGAACAACCTCCACCCGGACGTGGCCGAGCGCCCAGAGGACCTGGTGGTCTACGGCGGTATCGGTCGCGCCGCGCGGGACTGGCAGTGCTTCGACGCCATCGTCGAGACCCTCAAGCGCCTGGAGGACAACCAGTCGCTGCTGATCCAGTCGGGCAAGCCGGTCGGCGTCTTCGAGACCCACCGGGACGCCCCGCGGGTACTCATCGCCAACTCCAACCTGGTGCCGGCCTGGGCCAACTGGGAGCACTTCAACGAGCTGGATAAGCAGGGCCTGATGATGTACGGCCAGATGACCGCTGGCTCGTGGATCTACATCGGCTCCCAGGGCATCGTCCAGGGCACCTACGAGACCTTCGTCGAGGCCGGACGCCAGCACTACGACGGCAAGCTGGCCGGGCGCTGGATCCTCACCGCCGGCCTYGGCGGCATGGGYGGCGCCCAGCCCCTGGCCGCCACCCTGGCCGGTGCCTGCTCGCTCAATATCGAGTGCCAGCAGACCAGCATCGACTTCCGCCTGCGCACCCGCTATCTGGACGAGCAGGCCAGCGACCTGGACGACGCCCTGGCCCGCATCGAGCGCTACACCGCCGAAGGCAAGGCGGTCTCCATCGGGCTGTGCGCCAACGCCGCCGATGTGCTGCCCGAACTGGTTCGGCGCGGTGTGCGCCCCGATATGGTCACCGATCAGACCAGCGCCCACGACCCGCTGCACGGCTACCTGCCCTCGGGCTGGAGCTGGGACGAGTACGTGGCCCGCGGAAAGCGGGAGCCGGCAGTGACGGTCAAGGCGGCCAAGCAGTCCATGGCAGTACATGTGCAGGCCATGCTCGACTTCCAGGCCATGGGCGTGCCCACGTTCGACTACGGCAACAATATTCGTCAGATGGCCCAGGAAGAGGGTGTCGAGAACGCCTTCGACTTCCCCGGCTTCGTGCCGGCCTATATCCGTCCGCTGTTCTGCCAGGGCATCGGACCCTTCCGCTGGGTGGCGCTCTCCGGCGACCCGGAGGACATCTACAAGACCGACCAGAAAGTGAAGGAGCTGATCCCCGACGACCCGCACCTGCACAACTGGCTGGACATGGCCCGCGAGAGGATCGCCTTCCAGGGTCTGCCGGCGCGGATCTGCTGGGTCGGCCTCAAGGATCGCGCGCGCCTGGGCCAGGCCTTCAACGAGATGGTCGCCACGGGGGAGCTCAAGGCACCCATCGTCATCGGCCGCGACCACCTGGACTCCGGCTCGGTGGCCAGCCCCAACCGCGAGACCGAAGCGATGCTCGATGGTAGCGATGCCGTCTCCGACTGGCCGCTGCTCAACGCCCTGCTCAACACCGCGGGTGGCGCCACCTGGGTCTCCCTGCACCACGGCGGCGGCGTGGGCATGGGCTACTCCCAGCACGCCGGGGTCGTCATCGTCGCCGACGGCAGCGAAGATGCCCATGCCCGACTGGGCCGGGTGCTGCGCAATGACCCGGGCACCGGGGTGATGCGTCACGCCGATGCCGGCTACGATATCGCCAAGCAGTGCGCCCGGGATAACGGCCTCGATCTGCCGATGCTCGATAAATAAGAGCATATCCATCAACGTCCGGCGCGATGAGCGCTGGGGACAAGGCAAAGCGAGGGTCTTTTGCCAGGGATGGCAAAAGTGGCGCCCAGGGAAGGGTTCACAGCACCCTCGCGTAGGCTTGTCGACAGGTCAGCTCAGCGCGAGCTGCCAACGACCGATGCGATGAGCGCTGGGGACAAGGCGGAGCGAGGGTCTTTTGCCAGGGATGGCAAAAGTAGCGCCCAGGGAAGGGTTTACAGCGCCCTCGCGTAGGCTTGTCGACAGATCAGCTCAGCGCGAGCAACGACACGCTTCTTAAAATGAGATCCATTGCATGTCACATCTCGAGATCCAAGCCGGCATGATGACCCTGGCCCAGGCCCGCCAGGTGTTCGAGGCACCGCTGGCGGTCAGTCTGCCGGCCAGTGCCGATGAGGCAATCCAGCAGGCCGTGGACTGCGTCAACCGTGTCGTGGCGGAAGACCGTACCGTCTATGGCATCAATACCGGCTTCGGCCTGCTGGCCCAGACCCGCATCGACAAGGAGAACCTGGAGGAGCTGCAGCGCTCCCTGGTGCTCTCCCACGCCACCGGTGTCGGCGCCCCCATGGAGGATGCCCTGGTGCGCCTGATCATGGTGCTCAAGGTCAACAGCCTGGCCCGTGGCTTCTCCGGTATTCGCCGCGAAGTCCTAGACGCCCTGCTGGCCCTGGTCAATGCCGAGGTCTATCCGCATATTCCGCTCAAGGCTCCGTCGGTGCCTCCGGCGACCTGGCGCCCCTGGCCCATATGAGCGTGGTGCTGCTGGGCGAGGGCAAGGCGCGCCATCGGGGCGAGTGGGTCTCCGCCAGGGAAGCACTTACCATTGCCGGCCTCGAACCACTGGCCCTGGCACCCAAGGAGGGCCTGGCGCTGCTCAACGGGACCCAGGTGTCCACCGCCTATGCGCTCAAGGGGCTGTTCGAGGCCGAGGACCTGTTCGCCGCCGCCACGGTGTGCGGCTCGCTGACGGTAGAGGCAACCCTCAGCTCACGCTCCCCCTTCGATGCGCGTATCCATGAGGCCCGCGGCCAGCGCGGCCAGATCGATGCCGCTGCGACCTACCGACACCTGCTGGGGGAGCGCAGCGCGATCAGCGATACCCATGCCGACTGCGACAAGGTACAGGATCCCTACTCGTTGCGCTGTCAGCCCCAGGTGATGGGTGCCTGCCTGACTCAGCTACGCCAGGCCGCCGAAGTGCTGGCGGTGGAGGTCAACGCGGTCTCGGACAACCCGCTGGTGTTCGTCGAAGGCGGGGACATCATCTCGGGGGGCAACTTCCATGCCGAACCGGTGGCCATGGCCGCCGACAACCTGGCCCTGGCCATCGCCGAGATCGGCTCTCTGACCGAGCGCCGCATCTCGCTGATGATGGACAAGCACATGTCCCAGCTGCCGCCCTTCCTGGTGGAGAACGGCGGGATCAACTCCGGGTTCATGATCGCCCAGGTCACCGCCGCGGCCCTGGCAAGCGAGAACAAGGCGTTGTCGCACCCCCACAGTGTCGACAGCCTGCCCACCTCGGCCAACCAGGAGGACCATGTCTCCATGGCCCCGGCCGCCGGCAAGCGCCTGTGGGAAATGGCCGACAACGTGCGCGGCATACTCGCCATCGAGTGGCTCGCCGCCTGCCAGGGGCTCGAGTTCCGCAAGGCGCCGGACGGGCAGCGCCTGGCCACCACCGAGCCGCTGGAGCGCGCGCGCKCGGTTCCCTGCGCGAAAAGGTCGCCTACTACGACAAGGACCGCTTCTTCGCCCCGGATATCGAAGCCGCGACCGAGCTGCTGAAGACACGGATCCTCAATGGGCTAGTGCCGGTCTCGCTGCTGCCCAGCCACTGAGCCAGTCAGCTTGATCCGCGGCCGCAACAGCCCTTGAACTTGCCACCGCTTCCGCAAGGGCAGGGATCGTTGCGACCCGGCTTCAGGCGGGTCACGCTGGGACTGCCGTCCAGGTAGACCCAGCGCTCCGCCTCCCGCAAGAAGCAGGAGTTCTCTTCCAGCACCGCCCAACGCCGCCCCTCGCGGAAAGTGGCGCGGAAATGGACCCGGCCGCGGGCCGAGTCACCCTCTCCCTCCTCACCGGCATCCACCACCTCCAGACGTACCCAGCGGGTCGTACCGCCCGGCTCCAGATGCTGCGGGCGCGTCGACGTATGCCAGGTTGCCAGCAGGTATTCGGTCAGGTCGAGGGCAAAGGCGCTATAGCGGGAACGCATCAATGCTTCGGGACTGGGGGCCGGCTCCCCCCGGTGGAAACGACCACAGCATTCGGCCAGTGCCCTGCCACTGCCGCAAGGGCATGGCTGGACGTCCAAGCGTTCTAGGCCGACTCGCCCTGAAGTGTCAGTGCCAAGGCTGCTGTTGTGGCTCATGACTCACCTCTCCTACACTGAAAAGCAACGTGCTCCGGCCGGTCACAAGATAGCCTCCTGTCCCTGTTGGGCAACCGGACTTGACCGGAAATAACTGGCACACACACCTAATTCTACACTCGTTAACTTTCACAACCACTACACTCATCACGGTATTGCCATGGGCCGCATGCTTCCGCTACACCGGTGAACGATTGGACGCCCTCACCTGATAGCACAGCGAGTTATGTTACATTTCTTGCCCTGCATCACTGCAGTGCAGCATCGTTTATGGTAGATATGGTCACATCAATGACTCGCCTTCGGAGATAAGGAAATGCCCGAGCGCCAAGACTCCCCCCGTACCGCCTGGCACGCCATGTCGGCAGAGGACGCCCTGGAGAAGACCGAAGGCTCCCGCGAGGGACTTTCGAATGAAGTCGCCAGGGAACGCCTGAACGAATATGGCCCCAACAAGCTCAAGCAACAGCAGGGCCGTCCCTGGTGGAAACGCCTGCTCGAGCAGTTCAACAACATCCTGATGCTGATCCTGATCGTGGCGGCGGTGGCCAGCCTGGGGCTGGGCCAGACGCTGGACGCCCTGGCGATTCTAGGCGTCGTCATCATCATCGCACTGATCGGCTTCATCCAGGAGGGCAAGGCCGAGCAGGCACTGGAGAGCATACGTGACATGCTCTCGCCCCAGGCAAGCGTGCTGCGTGATGGAAAACGACAAACCATCGATGCCGAGGAGCTGGTTCCCGGTGACATCGTGACGGTGGAGAGTGGCGACCGGATACCGGCAGACCTGCGCCTGATCGAGGCGAAGCGCCTGCGTACCGAAGAGGCGGCGCTGACCGGTGAGTCCACGCCGGTCGACAAGCAGACCGATCCGGTGGAAGAAGAGGCCGACCTGGCCGAGCGTAGCGCCATGGCCTACGCCAGTACCATCGTGGCCCAGGGTACGGCGGTGGGCCTGGTGGTGGAAACCGGCACCCGGACCGAAATCGGCCGTATCTCCGAGATGCTGCGCGATGTCGAACAACTCAAGACCCCCTTGCTGCGCCAGCTCGACCGGGCCGGCCGGGTGCTGGCCGTCTTCATCCTGGGCGCCGCCGCACTGACCGCAACATTCGGCGTGATCATCCATGAGCAGGCCATCAGCGCCATGTTCATGGCCGCGGTGGGTCTGGCCGTTGCCGCCATACCCGAAGGGCTACCCGCCATCGTGACCATTACCCTCGCCCTGGGGGTCCAGGCCATGGCCAAGCGCAATGCCATCATTCGCCGGCTGCCAGCGGTGGAGACCCTGGGCTCGATCTCCACCATCTTCTCCGACAAGACCGGCACCCTCACCCGCAACGAGATGACGGCGCAGGCCATCTGGCTACCCGAAGGAGAGTTTCGGCTTTCCGGCATCGGCTTCAAGCCGGAGGGCAAGCTGCATCTCGCACCAAGCGACAAGGAGAGCGACGAGGAAGGCGAAGCGATCTCCCTGGACGACTATCCCGCCATGGCTCACTTCCTCAAGGTCGGCGTGCTGTGCAACGACGCCGAGCTGGCCGAAGAAGAGGAGCGCTGGACCATACACGGCGACCCCACTGAAGGGGCTCTGGTCGTGGCCGCTGCCAAGGGCGATCTCGATACCCATTCACTTCGCGACGACCACCCCCGCCGAGACGCCATTCCCTTCGAGTCCGAACGCAAGTACATGGCCACCCTAAACGACCTGGATGGCAGTCGGCTGCTGGTCAAGGGCGCACCGGACCGCCTTCTGGAGATGTGTCACAAGGTACGGGGTGACGATGGCGATACCGACCTCGACCACCAGGAATGGGAAGATCGCATCCATGCGCTATCGTCCCGGGGGCTGCGGGTACTGGCGCTGGCGGAAAAGGATGGCGAAGGCATCTCCGGCGAGCTGAATGACGAACACGCGGAAGATGGCCTGGTGCTGCTTGGCCTGGTTGGGCTGCTGGACCCGCCCAGGGAAGCGGCCATCGAGGCGGTCAAGCAGTGCCTGCAAGCCGGCATTCGCCCGGTGATGGTGACCGGCGACCATGCCGTGACCGCCCGCGCCATCGCCGATCAGCTGGGCTTTGCCCAGACCGAGGAGGCGGTGAGCGGACGCGAGCTGGAAACCATGAGCGACGAGGAACTCGAAGAGAAGATCCTGAAGGTGGATGTCTTCGCCCGCGCCGCCCCGGAGCACAAGCTGCGCCTGGTCAAGGCAATGCAGGCCCAGGGCGGCATCTGCGCCATGACCGGCGACGGGGTCAACGATGGTCCCGCTCTCAAGCGTGCCGACGTCGGCGTGGCCATGGGCATCCAGGGCACCGAGGCCGCCAAGGAGGCCGCCGAAATGGTGCTGGCCGATGACAACTTCGCGACCATCGTCAATGCCATCGAAGAAGGACGGAAGGTCTACGACAACATTCGCAAGACCATCACCTTCATCCTGCCCACCAACGGCGGCCAGGGCCTGGCGATCATGCTCGCCGTGCTCGGGGGCACCATGCTGCCGGTGACGCCGCTGCAGGCGCTGTGGGTCAACATGGTGGTGGCGGTGACCCTCGGCCTGGCCCTCGCCTTCGAGAAGGCCGAGCCGGATATCATGCGGCGTCAGCCACGCGATCCTTCGGCGGCGTTGCTCGACCTCTTCCTGCTGTGGCGGGTGGTGTTCGTATCGGTGCTGCTATTGATCGGGGTGTTCGGCATGTTCACCTGGATCCTGTTCCATCAGGAAGGCAGCCCGGAGCTGGCGCGGGCCGGAGCTGTTAACATGCTGGTCCTGGGCAGTGCCGCCTATCTGATCAACAGCCGTTTCCTGGTCAACAGCGCACTCTCGGTAAAGGGCATCTTCGGCAGTCAACCGGTATGGATCGCCATCGGTCTGGTAGTTCTGCTGCAGCTCGGCTGGACCTATATCCCGTTCATGCAGACGATCTTCGGCAGTGCCGGCCTGGCGCCGCTGCATTGGCTCGTCATCCTGGCCGGCAGCGTGGCGATATTCCTTATCGTGGAGCTGGAGAAGTGGGTGCTGCGCCTGCGCAAGTCTCCCGACACCCCGAAGGCGGGGCAGCATGACAAGGCCAGCGCCTCAACCCAATGAACCGTCGAAGCTGGCAGGCGTGGGCATGGCGACTGGCGATACTGTCACTGCTCTGGTGGGCCATCAGCAGCGGGGACCCCGCCTCCTGGGCCTGGGGAGTGCCTGCCATACTGGCCGCGGCGGTGCTGATGCCGGTCTTCAGCTGGCATCTGCGCCCCCTGGCGGTTCTCCTTTTCGTGCCCCAGGCCCTCTGGCTGGCCCTTCGCGGCGGGCTGGAAGTGGCCTGGCTGGCCTGCCGCCCCTCGCTCCGGCTCAACACAAGAGTGATCGAACACCGCTGGCACTATCTGCCCGAAGGCCCGGCCCAGCTGTTCATGGCCAGCCTGATCAACCTGATACCCGGCACCCTGGCACTGCGTCTCGCCTCCGGCGCCCTGCAGGTCCACGTCCTGAACCTGCACGACGACACCGCGGCCTCTCTGATACGGCTCGAACGACATATTGCCGCTCTCTTCGGGGTAGCCATCCAGAAGGAGACCTAGGCCCATGACGACCTACCTGTATGCCACCGGGGCCATACTGCTACTGGCCAATGCCGGCGTCGGCACCTGGTGCATCCTGCGGGGCCCCACCAGTGCCGACCGCATGCTGGCCGCCGAGATGATCACCACCTCGGCCATCGCCGTACTGCTGCTGCTGAGTATCGTCTCCGACCAGTCGGCACTGGTGGACGTGGCACTGCTCTTCGCCCTGCTGGCCGCCGTGGCCATGGCCAATTTCGTTACGCGCACCTGGACACTGCTGCGCGATGACAAGGACACCCGAGAAGAGGCCGGCCATGACTGAAGCGCTACTCTGGCTCGGCTATGGGCTCGTCATTGCCGGCATCCTGTTCTTCCTGGCCGGAAGCCTTGGCCTGCTGCGCTTTCCGGATGTCTTCACCCGCCTGCACGCCCTGACCAAGGCCGACAATCTCGGCCTCGGCCTGATCTGCCTGGGCCTCGCCCTGCAAGCCTCAGGCCTCGCCGAAGCCGTAAAATACCTGCTGATCTGGCTGTTGATGCTGGTTGCCTCCGGTATCGGGGCCACACTGATCGCATCGACCGCGCTAGCCTGCGGCCTTGCCCCGCGACAGGGTGATGCGCCGTCAAAGACGATGACAAGCGAAAGGCCCGCCCCGAAGTGAGGGTGCTGGCCTGGGGGTTCGACTTGCTGCTCGCCGCAGGCCTGCTGTGGCTGGCCTGGCAGGCCCTGTTCACCCCGCGTCGCTTTTCCGCCGTCGTCAACTTCATGGCCTTCTACCTGCTGATGGCACTGGTGTGGGTTCGCCTGGACGCACCGGATATCGCCCTGGCAGAGGCCGCCAT
>NZ_AZQX01000109.1:0-5930 GCF_000568385.1 Halomonas sp. BC04 | reverse complement strand
CAGGCAAGCGCCCCTTCCTTCGGTGCGCCGTAGGCGATGTCCTCGCCCTCCTGCTGCAGGCGAAATGCGGTGGAGTCCCAGGTCTGGCCGATGATGGCGCCGTTGGTACGAAAAGCGGCCTGGGCCTCGTTCTCGGTATCCCAGAACTGGGCCAGCATGTGCTTGTGCTTGGCCGCCTCTTCGACGATGACGTCGAAGTTGGCGCGCATCGCCTCTTCCGACTTGTAGGAGTCGAGCATCGGGAACGGCAGCCTGCCCTCACGCTCCAGCCACAGGCCGATGCCCACCAGAGCCGAGTGGCCGCGGACGGTCACGCCCTGGCCATGATCGGGATTCCACAAATCGGCATAGCTGAGGTTGGCGCGATCCACGTCGGCGAAGCGGCGATGCCAGGTAATGGCCTCGGTGCCCCAGTCGCTGGGAGCAAAGTAGCGCTTGCCATCCACCACGCCGCCCACCCGGGAGCCCTCGATGGCGCTGTCCAGGGCACCATTCCAGTTGATCCGCGACTCGTCCAGCGGCTGCACCAGGTCATAGTCAAGATAGCCCGGCACCCGGTCCACCGTGGGCATGATCACGTCGAAGCCGCTGCCGTCGCTAGCCCGCAACGAGTTCATCAGCTCGTCGTTGGTGCCATAGGGCGTGAAGGTGGCGCGTATGCCGGTCTTCTCGGTGAAGTCGGCCAGCATTTCATCGGTGAAATAGCCCGCCCAGGCGTAGATACGCAGGGTCTGGTCCTGGGCCAGCACCTTGTTGATGTAGAACGAAGGCACGGTAGCGACCGCGCCAGCGGCCAGGGTACCTTGCAGGAAACGGCGACGAGTGAACGACATGACGGGTCTCTCCATGAGGGCTCTGACACAAGGAAAGCGAGACCGGTGGGCAACGATGCCACCTGCCTCGCGATGCGCCAATTCAAGTATCGCGCTAATTCGTGACGGCTGGGTGATCATTGAATGACCGTTCAATACCGTTGAACTAGGTTAGCACCCTGAGAGAAAAGCTCCGTATGTCGTTTCAACGCTCGCCGCACTCAACTCGCCTGAATGGCCACCTTCAGTACGCCGTCGCGCTGATGGGAAAAGAGATCGTAGGCCTCGGTGATCTGCTCCAGCGGATAGCGATGGGTCACCATGGGCCCAAGGTCGATTCGCCCTGACTCGATCACCTGCATCAGGCGGCGCATGCGCTCCTTGCCGCCGGGACAGAGCGAGGTGATGATCCTGTGATCGCCGAGCCCGGCACAGAAGGCATCCAACGGGATGGTCAGGTCACCGGAATAGACACCCAGGCTCGAGAGCGTGCCGCCCGGCTTGAGTACCCGCAGCGCCGACTCGAAGGTGGACTGCAACCCGAGCGCCTCGATGGAGGCGTCCACGCCGCGGCCGCCGGTGAGCTTGAGGATTTCCGACACCACGTCGACCTTGCGAAAATCGAGTGTGATATCGGCGCCCATCTGGCGCGACATCTCGAGCCGCTCGTCGACGCCATCCACGGCAATGATCAGGCCGGCCCCGCGCAGCCGGGCCCCAGCGGTGGCGCACAGGCCGATAGGCCCCTGGGCAAAGATCGCCACCGTGTCGCCAATCTTGATGCCGGCCGACTCGGCCCCGGCAAAGCCGGTGGACATGATGTCGGGGCACATCAATACCTGCTCGTCAGTGAGGCCATCCGGCACCGGCGAGAGGTTGGCCTGGGCGTCCGGCACCAGCAGGTACTCCGCCTGGGCGCCATCAATAGTATTGCCGAAGCGCCAACCACCCATGGGCTTATAGCCATGGCTGTGGTGGCCGCCATCCTGGGCGCTACAGCCATCCTGGCAGGCGTAGGAGGTAAAACTGGGGCAGATCGCCCCGGCGATCACCCGCTGCCCTTCCTGGTAGCCCTGAACATTGGCACCCAGTTTTTCGATCACCCCCACGGGTTCATGGCCAATGGTGAGGCCCTTTTCCACCGGGTATTCGCCCTTGAGGATATGGACATCGGTACCGCAGATGGTGGTGGTAGTGACACGGACAAGGGCGTCGTTGGGACCTACCTCCGGAATGGGCTTGTCATCGATCTCGATGCGTCCCGGTTCGACGAAGATTGCCGCTTTCATCATGTCTGGCATGGTCACTCCTCTGTGGACTCTCTGCGCCCATGGGACAGGCACCCTTTAGGTGTGGCACAGGGGCCGGACATTCGCCTTGATGCACATCAAGAATACAGAAAGCATGCAGAGATATGACCATGGGATAACGCGACGCGCCGGCAAAAACCGGCGCGCTGTGCTGCTGAATTATGCTGCTGAAGTGGCTGGGCCTACATCACCGGCACACCGGTCACCCAGACATGGAGGTGGAAGGCAAAGAGATAGTAGGCGATCAGGCCACCCACCACGGTAATGGCAGTGCCGGCCATGCGGGGCGTCGTCTGCGGAGCCGGCTGGCGACGGCGTGCGGAGCGGAAGTCCAACACGGCCCAGGCCAGGAAGGCACCGAAGAAGACGATGTCACCCAGGCGGCCGTTGGCCAACAGGTGCGACAAGGCCCATACCTTGACTGCCAGTACCATCGGGTGACCCAGCTTGGCCTTGATATGGTTGTTGGGCACATAGGCCGCCACCAGCAGGATGAAGGCCGGGATCATCAGCAGCGCCACGGCATGGCGCAGGCCAACGGGCGGAAACCAGACCCAGATGGGGTCGAGCCGCATACGCCCGTACCCCCAGATGGCAATGGCCAGGCCGATGACTGACACCACCGAGAAAATAGCCTTCCAGCGCAGCTCTCCCATGCGCTGGACCTGTGCGCTGCGCCAATCGTCGGCAAAGATGCGCACGGAGTGCACACCCAGAAATATGAATAGGCCAAGAATCATCACGAACATGCCGGGGCTTCCTTTGCATTGGGTCTGGAAACGGGTCTCGAAGCGGATATCGAAACAGCGTGCAGCTTAACGACACCGGCTCGTTACACCAAGCTCCCAGGGAAATATTCGATCAACATGCCGCCCTTTCAGGCCTCACCTCTTACCCGGGGCAAGGGGAGATACGCCGGCCCTTCGATCACTTCACCCTCGGTATCGAAGCGGCTCCCGTGGCAGGGACAGTCCCAGGTGGATTCCGCCGCGTTCCAGTGAACGATGCATTTCATATGGGGGCAGACGGCAGACAGCACCTTGAGTTCGCCGGCCTCAGAGCGATACATCGCAAGCTTCTCGCCATCTTTCGTGGCAACCCTGCCTTGCCCCGGCGCCACTCCTTCGAAGGAGTCGATTCTCTCGGTACCCAGATAACCCTTGGCCAAGTGCTTGGTGACGGTAGCGTTTTCCTTGGCGTACTGCAGCGCCGACTTGCCCGGCGTGACGCGCCGCGACCCGAAGCGGGAGTGCCAGGGGTTGTCGCGACCGAGGATATCATCGGCGATAAGCCGACCGGCCAATGCGCCCCATACCAGGCCATCGGCGGCAAAACCGGTTGCCATGTAGAGGTTGTCATGGCCATGCATCCTGCCGATATAGGGCAAGCCATCGGGTGAGCTGTACTGCTGGGCAGACCATTGATGCGTGAACGCATCGATATCAAAGCGGCTGCTCAGGCATTCGCGCAGCCGCTGGTAGTGGTCGCCCTCATGCTCGCCAGTCTTGTGCTTCTCGCCGATCGCCACCAGGTAGCGATCCTCGCCATGGCGATAGCTGCGCAGCGAGTGGAAGGGGTCGAGTAGCCAAAAAATGCCTTCGGGGTACTCGCCGCTCCTCAGCCTGGCCGCAACGGCATACTCCCGCGATACCAGCATGCCGGCCTGCAACAGGCTGACCCCCTTTGGGGTATGGGTCGCGAAAACGATATGTCGGGCCGCGATGCGAGCCGTGTCGGTCTGCACCACGCCCTCCTTGGCATCCACCCGGCGCACGGGGGAATGTTCGTGTATTTTCACCCCCTCGCCGATCAGGGCGGTTGCAAGGCCCTGGAGATAATGCAACGGGTTGAACTGGGCCTGGTGGGGAATACGGATACCCCAGCTGTCGAAGGGCAGCCCGGGATGCTCGGCGGATTTGATGTCGAGCCCGGCCCTGAGCAGCGCATCCCGCTCGTCGTTCAGCCTTTGGTCACTTTGCTGCCTGTCCCCGACCAGCAGTCGATAGGCCGATTGGCGGCGAAACTGGCAGTCGATGGAAAAACGACGGACCAGCGCTTCGATATCATCGATCGCTTCGCTTCTCGCGCTGACCACATCGGCTGACACCTTATCGCCCCATTTACGGCGCAGCGCCGCCTGCCCGGAGGCCAGCGTGCTGTAGAGATTGCCCGTGGAGCCTCCCGTCACACCACCGCCCACGGCCCTCGCCTCGAGCACGACCACTCGCTGGCCGGCCTCGGTCAGCGACAAGGCGGTCGTCAGCCCGGTGATGCCTGCCCCGATCACGACCACATCGGCTTCAGCCTGCTCATCCAGGGGGGCGCAGCCCGGCACTCCAAGACTCCCCAGCCTCCATATCGATGCCATAACGACTCCTTTCGTCAGGACGTGCGTACGTACTGCTAGTAGGTATAGAAGGTGGTGGAGCGCGATGCGAGTCGGGAGCGTCTGGATGCCTCCCCTAGCCAACAAACGAACCAACAGCTCTTACACAAGCCAACTTTTTGACGACCACTCTTAACAACTTTCCCGCTCTTCGGCGCCTTCCCCTCACTTTATGCCTGCTATGTTGAAACAGCTCATATGAGCATGGAATGTATATCGCAAAGGGAGCAGATCAATGGTTATCAAGAGTGCCAACGAGCTTTTTGCCCGTCTGTTATCCGAGACCAACAGTGCCGAGAAGCAGATCACCCGAGCACTCCCCAAGATGGCGCGTGCGGCTGACAACGAGAAGCTGGTCGAGGCCTTCCAGCACCATCTCGAGGAGACCCAGGGCCAATTGGAGCGCATCGAACAGGCCGCCGACTCCGTCCCGGACATTCGCATCAAGCGGCTCAAGAGCCATGCGATGGAGAGCCTGATCCAGGAAGGAGAAGAGTTGGTCGATTCCACCGAAAAGGGTCCACTTCGCGATGCTGGCCTTATCGCAGCGGCACAGAAGGTGGAGCACTTCGAGATCGCGGCCTACGGCACCCTGTGCGAGCTGGCCGAACAGCTGGGCTACACCCAAGCCAAGGAGATCCTCGCCGAGACGCTGAAGGAAGAGAAATCCACCGACGACAAGCTCAACAAACTGGCCAAGGCCGATGTCAATCGCAAGGCCGGCTGAGCCCGACGGCTTCCACGAGGCAGGCCCGATACGGCCTGCCTTCACTTTGTTTCACTTTCCTACCGATTACCACAAGGCCCGATCAATCGACCTCTGGCGGAAGCAACAGGCTCAGGTCGATGCGCTTTCGGTGCCGTCGTATACAGCCAGCACATGGTGCCGCTTGTCCAGGGGTTCGGCGGCAATCACGTAGTCGGCGCCGCAGGGTAGCCCCGCCTCGCTGCGAGCCAGGGGCAACGCCTGCTCGCGCAGCGCCTCGACGTGTTCCCGCATGGCCGCAGCGAGCTTGTCATCGTTGAAGCCGTCGAGCTGGCGCAGGCACAGGTCCAGCTGGGTATTGACGAAGCGCTCCCGGTAGCGAATGGGGAAATGGCGGATTTCACAGACTCGGAAGCCTGCCACCCCCAGCTGCCGCTGGACCCAAGTGGCGGGATATTCCCGGTAAGGGCGGCCACCGCCGACCAGCAGGCAGGCATCGCGCAAGCGTCCGATGCGCTGCACGATGCGCCCCGCTTCGGTGCCCGGATCGTCGAGTACATAGGGCTCGGTGCCCACGATATAGAGCCGATGCTTGACGTGGGGGCGCACCCGCTGCAGGACCCGCTCCTGCCAGTAGGGAGCGAATCCTTCGATCGCGCCGATGAAGTAATCGAGCAGCACCGTGTCGAAGCACTCCCCGTAGAGCAGCTCGTCCG
>NZ_AZQX01000108.1:0-12847 GCF_000568385.1 Halomonas sp. BC04 | reverse complement strand
CACCCGATTGGTGGCTGTGAACTCGATCAACTGGGCGCGCATCATGGCCCAGATCGTCTACTACGTGGCGGCTGGTGTGGCACTGGGCGCGCCGCATCGCCAGGTGAGCTTCTGCGTGCCGTCGGCCAACTTCGGCAACGTCTTCGCCGGCTACATGGCCTATCGCATGGGCCTGCCGGTCAAGCAGTTCATCATCGCCACCAACGCCAACGACATCCTGCACCGCACGCTGTCCGCAAACGACTTCTCCAAGCAGGAGCTGGTCGCGACCCTGGCACCCTCCATGGATATCGTGGTGTCGTCCAACTTCGAACGGCTGCTGTTCGAAGCCTACGAGCGTGACGGCGATGCCGTGCGGGGCCTGCTCGAGCGCTTCCAGTCCGAACCCACGGCGCTGGCCGATGCGCCGCTGGCCAGGCTGCGCAAGCTGTTTGCCAGCCACAGCGTCGACGATGCCACCATCCTCGAGGTGATCCGCGAAGCGCATCACCGCACCAAGGAGGTCCTCGACCCGCACACGGCGACCGGTTACCGCGCCGCCGAGCRRGCCCGGGTCGATGCCGCTACGCCGATGATCACCCTGGCCACGGCCCATCCGGCCAAGTTCGCCGAGGCGGTGGTCAAGGCCGGCTTCCCCGGCGTGCCGCTGCCGCCGCACATGGACGATCTGCTGGAGCGCGAGGAGCGCTACACGGTACTGCCTGCGGAGCTGGAACAGGTGCAGCGGTTCGTGGCCGAAAATCGACGCTAGTAGCGAGAGGTAGCGAGAGGCGCCGGGGACAGGTCTGGAGGGGGTCTTTTTCCAGGGAAGGAAAAAGTAGCGTACAGGGAGGTATTTACAGCGCCCCCGAACAGACCTGTCGCCGGATCAGCCTCGAGCGGTGCTACAGCGCCTCCTCTCCGATCTGTCCCCGGCGCCCTTCGCTCGGCACGTCGTCCCATCGCCGTGTACCAATGGATAAAAAACCAGAGGAGTCAGGCTTGGACGCCGTGACCGACCCCATCGACCTGCACGCCCGACTCAAGCCGCGGCTGCTGCCGCGCCCGCGCAACAAAGCGCTCTATGCCCGCGCCCAGGCCGAGGGGCTGACCGAGCTGCAGGCCCGTGTGCTGGCCGGACGCCTGGCAAATTACGAGGGTGAGCTGGCGCCGCTGACCCAGCCCAGCCTGCGCTACCTCGAGCACCCGGAGCGCCTCGCCGACGGCGCCGCGCCGCCGAGCGCATCGCCCAGGCCGTGGTGGATGGTGAGCACATCGGCATCCTCACCGACTACGACGTCGACGGGATTACCTCCCACGTGGTGATCCGGCGCACCCTGGTCGAGCTGTTCGGTGTGCCCGAGGCGCGTCTACACAGCCTGATCGGCCACCGGATCTTTGATGGCTACGGGATCAGCCTGCCGCTGGTGGAGCGCACGCTGTCGCTGAAACCGCGGCCGAGCCTGGTGATCACCGCCGACTGCGGCAGCTCCGACGAGCCGCGCATCGCCCGGCTCAAGGCGGCCGGCATCGACGTGGTGGTCAGCGACCATCATGCCCTTCCGGTGGAGGGGCCGCCGTCGTCGGCCCATGCCGTCGTCAACCCGACGCGAGCCGATTGCGACTATCCCGATACCACCATTGCCGGCTGCATGGTGGCCTGGCTGGTGATGTCCCTGGCACGCCAGGTGCTGATCGAGTGGGGTGCGCTGCCTGCCGCCACGCCAAAGCTATCGCCCTGGCTCTCCTACGTGGCGCTGGGCACCGTGGCGGACTGTGTCTCCCTGGGGGCGAGCCCCGCCAATCGCGCGGTGGTCAGTCATGGACTGACGCTGATCAACCGCATGGAGGCGGCTTGCTGGCGTGCCATGGCGGCCCGGCTGGGGGAGGACAGCACACCCTTCACCGCCGAGACCCTGGCCTTCCAGATGGGGCCAAGGATCAACGCCCGTTCGCGCCTCGACGACCCCTACGCGGCACTGCACTTCATGCTTGCCGCCGATGACGGCACGGCGACCCGCCACCTGGACACGCTGGATCGGGACAACCAGTCGCGCAAGGCCATCGAGGCGGACATGACCGAGCAGGCGCGGCTGCTGGCGTTGCCGCAGCTCTCCGCCGACCAGCCGGCCATCGTGGTGTTTCTGGAAGGCGGTCATCCCGGGGTGCAGGGCATCGTCGCCTCGCGGCTGGTACAGGCCTATGGCCGGCCCGCTCTGGTGATGACCCCCGCGGCGGCACCCGGCATGCTCACCGGCTCGGGCCGCTCCATCGAGGCGTTGCACCTGCGTGATGCCCTGCAGCGTACCTTCGAGCTGGCCCCCGAGACACTGCCGCGCTTCGGCGGGCATCGTGGCGCGGCGGGGGTCGGCGTGCCGGTGGACCGGTTCGATACCTTTCGCACGGCTTTCCTGCAGGCGGTGGGCGAACAGCTGGGCACGATCGAGCTCTTTCCCCACGTGCTCACCGACGGTGAGCTGCTGCCGGCCCAGTTCGACCTGGCGACGCTGGACGAACTGGAGAGGCTGGGGCCCTTCGGACGGGAGTTCGATGCGCCACTGTTCGAGGGCGACTTCCTGGTGGAAGCGCTCAGGCCAGTGGGTGCCGACGGCAGCCACCTCATGATGACACTCTCGGCGGGGGCGGCGAGCCTGCGGGCGATCTGGTTTCGCGCCTTGACCCCCGGCGAACTGCCGGCCTTCGGCCTGGGGGGGCGGCTTCGCTGCGCCTATCGGCTCAGCCGCAACCGCTGGAAGGGGCGAGAGTCGCTGCAGCTGATGGTGGAATACGCCGAGCCATTGGATGGCTGACAGGCGCGATTCCCGGTCCGGTGAGCGAGGTCAATGAAACCGATGACCATTCTCGCTAGAATCCGGCCCCTGCCGCACTCATCACCAAGGAATTCGTGAATGGATCCACAAGATCTATCGACCGACCCCCATCGCCCCTACGAGGACGTGATGGCCATGCTGGTGGGCACGCTGTTCGTGGCGCTGGGAGTGGCCTTCTATACCCAGGCGCTGCTGCTGACCGGCAGTACCGCCGGCATGGCCTTCCTGCTGCAGTACGCCACCGGCTGGCGCTTCGGGGTATGGTTCTTCCTGATCAACCTGCCGTTCTACTACCTGGCCGTGAAACGCATGGGCTGGTCCTTCACCCTGCGCACCTTCGTCGCCATCGCCCTCGTCTCGCTGTTCTCGGAACTCACCGGCAAGTGGGTCACCTTCGATAGCCTCAACCCGCTCTATGCCTCGCTGATGGGGGGTAGCCTGATCGGTATCGGCATGCTGGTGCTGTTTCGCCACCGCACCAGCCTCGGTGGCATCAACATCCTGGCCCTCTACCTGCAGGCGCGCTATGGCCTGCGTGCCGGCTACGTGCAGCTTGGCATCGACGGTTTGATCATGCTTGGCGCCCTGCTGGTGCTGCCGGCCGACCGGGTCGGCCTTTCGGTGCTGGGGGCGGTGGCGCTCAACCTGATCATTGCCCTGAATCACAAGCCCGGCCGCTATATGGGCGTGAGCTGAAAAGTGGCTGCGCTCACCGGCTTCATAGTAGCGTGAGCCTGGCTGTTCAGTAGTTGGGCCAGACGCCCGGAGTGGCCAGCTCGATCAGGTGCCCGTCCGGGTCGCGAAAGTAGAGGCTTTCGCCTCCCTTGGGCCAGTGGGTGCGGCCCTCGATGGCCACGCCGTGGTCGTCCAACTGGCGCTCCCAGGCGGCCAGTTCCCGTTCGGCGATGGCGAAGGCGAGATGCACTCGGCCCTTGCCGTCATGGGGCGGGATGGTGCCCATGTCGTTGGGCAATACCACGGTTTCCAGCGTCTCCCCCTGAAGGAACAGCAGCAGTACCGATCCGGCGCCGGCATCGTAGGCGGTGAAGCGATGGTCGGCGTTGAAGGCTCAAGGCCCATCACGCCTTCGAAAAAGACCCGTGCTCGATCCATGTCGTCAACGTAAAGCGCGGTCTCGAGTACGCCGTTGAGTCTGGGCATGGCGTTCTCTCCTGCGGCTATATTCTTTCAGCGTAGCAGCTGCCCTTCGGCATACCGGCGGGCCAGGCTCAGCGGCGCCACCAGAACCACCAGACGATGGCGGCGATCAGGGCCAGTCCCGCCAGGTTGACGATCCAGTTCATGACAGTGCCTCCTTCGATTCAGCGGCAGGTGCGCCACGACGCCCGGCGTTGACGTCGCCCCGGGTACGGAGCAGGCGCAGCCGGTTGGCATTACTGACCACGGTGATCGACGACAGCGACATGGCCGCCCCGGCAATCATCGGCGACAGCAGCATGCCGGTGAAGGGGTAGAGCACGCCGGCGGCGATGGGTATGCAAAGGGTGTTGTAGCCGAAGGCCCCCACCAGGTTCTGCTTGATATTGCGCAGGGTCATGCGACTGATCTCGATGGCGTCGGCGATGCCGTGCAGGGAACTGCGCATCAGGGTGATACCGGCGCTCTCGATGGCGACATCGGTGCCCTGGCCGATGGCGAAGCCTACATTGGCCCGGGCCAGGGCCGGGGCGTCGTTGATGCCGTCGCCCACCATGCCGACGATCTCGCCGGCCTGCTGCAGGCGCTCGATCTCGGCGTGCTTGTCCTCGGGCAGCAGCCCCGCGCGGAAGTCGTCGATACCGACCTCCCGAGCGATGGCTGCCGCGGTGTGCTCGTTGTCGCCGGTGAGCATGACCACCTTGAGACCGTCCGCCTGAAGCCGCTTCACCGCTGCCACGGTATCGGCCCGCAGCGGGTCGCTGATGCCGAACAGGGCGGCCAGGCGCCCATCGACGGCGAGATAGACCACGGTGCGTGCCTTGCGCTCCAGTCCTGCGGCCAGCTCGTCACCTGGGGCCAGCTCGATACCGGCCTCCCGCAGCAGTCGCGCATTGCCCAGCAGCAGCGCTTCACCCTGGGGCCCACGGCCTTCACCCCGCCGCCGGTGACGCTGTCGAAATCGGTGATTTCCGCTGGCTCGACTTTCTCGCTTCGCTCCTGGGAATAGGCGAGGAGGGCTGCGGCCAGCGGATGCTCGGAGCCGCGTTCCAGGGATGTCACCAGGCCCAGGAGTTCTATTTCGTCGCCGTCCAGCACATGCGCCTCGGTCACGCGGGGCTTGCCCTCGGTGAGGGTGCCTGTCTTGTCCACCACCAGGGTGGTGAGCCGGCTGGCCGTCTGCAGTGCCTCGCCGCTTCGCACCAGCACGCCATGCTCGGCGGCCTTGCCCACGCCGATCATGGTGGAAATCGGCGTGGCCAGGCCCAGGGCGCAGGGGCAGGCGATGATCAGCACGGTGGTGGCGGTCACCAGCATGTGGATCATCCGCGGCTCGGCACCGACGTTGAACCAGGCCAGCGCGGTGAGCACGGCGATGATCATGACCGTGGGCACGAAAACACTGGATACCTTGTCGGCCAGCTCGCCGATGGGAGGGCGCGAGTTCTGCGCCAGGGCCACCTGCTCGGTGATCTGGCCAAGGCGAGTGTCGGCGCCGACGCGGGTGGCACGGTAGACCAGGCCGCCACGGCCGTTGACGGTGCCGGCATTGACCTCGTCGCCTTCGCGCTTGGCCACCGGCAACGGCTCACCGGTGAGCATCGATTCGTCGATATGGCTGGCGCCGCTGGTCACCACGCCGTCTACCGGCAGGCGCTCACCGGGGCGTACGCGGATGTGGTCGTCCTGGCGCACCGCTTCGATAGGCAGCTCGCGCTCGTCACCGTCGCGAAGCACTCGTGCCGTTCGGCTCTGCAGGTCGAGCAGTCGCTTGAGCGCTTCGCTGGTGCGACCCCTGGCGCGTAGCTCCAGGGCATTGCCCAGCAGCACCAGGCCGATGATCATTGCCGAGGCCTCGAAATAGATGCCATGGGCCACCGCCGGCAACCAGGGAGCGAAGGCCACCACCGCCATGGAATAGAGCCAGGCGGTGCCCGTGCCCATGGCGATCAGGGTGTCCATGTTGGCCTGGTGGTGCTTGAAGTTCTTCCAGGCGTTGACGAAGAAGTGGCGCCCGGGGATGACCAGCACCGCCAGGGTCAGCAGGCCGACCACCAGCCAGAAAAGCCTGCCTGTGCCGACGGGGTGTGGGTGATAGAAGAACATGCTGGCCATGAGCGGCACGGCCAGTGCCAGCGACCAGAAGCTGCCGCGCAGTCGACGGCGGTAGGTCTCGGCATCCTTGGCGGTGCGGGCTTCTTCGGCCTGGCGCAGGTCGACGATGGGCTCGGCGTCGTAGCCGGCCGCCCGTACCGCCTGCACCAGGGCCTCGACCTCGGCGCGACCATGCACCTGGGCCACGCGGGTGCCGAAGTTCACCGATGCCGTGGCCACGCCAGGCGTGCGTTCCAGTGCCTGCTGCACGCTCTTCACGCAGCTGGCACAGGTCATGCCCGAAATCGCCAGCCGATGGGTCATGCTGCCTTCCGGGCGTGGGGCTTCGCCTGCGTCATCGGATGGCGGCTCAGGGTCGGCTGGCGGTGCCTCGACAGCAGCATCGGCCTCAACGCTGGAGGTGGCGGCCGTGGGGGGGTAGCCGGCCTCGTCCAGGGCGTGATCCAGCCGGTCGCCATCCAGGGTGGAACTCACGACCAGGCGCTTCTCGGCCGGAAAACCGGTGACCTCGGCCTCGGGGTCGAGCGCCTGGATCGCTTCTCGCATGCGCTTCACGCAGCCCTGGCAGTTCATGCCGGCAACGCTGCGCTCAAGTTCGAAGGGTGTCATTACCGTTCCTCTCCGGCAGGGGAGCAGTGGGCGTGCGGCGCCTTGGGGAAGCTCTCGATCAGCCGGCACAGGCTGTGGCCGTCAGGCGTGCCATCGGGCATCTCCGCCCAGGCATCAAGCGCCTGTTCCATTCGGCTTGCCAGGGCTTGCAGCTCCAGGATACGGGCGCGGATCTGCGGTAGCCGGCTGGCCATCAGGTCGCGGACCATGGGGCAGGGTGAGTCGCCCTGGTCGGCATGGGCCAGGATCTCGCCGATCTCGGCCACGCTGAAACCAAGCGTTCGGGCGCGCTGGATGAAGCGAAGCCGCTCCAGGTCCGCATGACCGAAGAGCTGGTAGCCGTTGTCCGGGTCGCGCTTGGGGTGCAACAGCCCCTCCCGGGTGTAGTGGCGTACCGTCTCGGCCGTGACATCGGCATGCCGGGCCAGTTCGCTGACCTTCATGGAGGCACTCCTCTGGCATCTGGGATGGTTTAGGCAGTGTAAAACCTATGGGTGACACAAAGGTCAAGGGGCTTCGCTACACCTCGATGTGTTGCCCAATCCCATGAAAGTTCATGGGATGAGTGGTGAGTTAGGCTAAAGTATGAGAAAAAATGACATTAAAACGAACGTTTGGCCTTGATCCCGGGGCCTCTTTGGGCGAAAACTGTGTCAGTAGCAAAGCACTCCGGCGAGGGTGCATTTCATAACCAGCTCCAGCTCGCATCTGGAAGAGGACGTCGAGACATGCATAACAAGTTCAACAAGCTTACCTGGGCCGTGGCGGTTGCCGCCGCTGCCTTCGCCAGCCAGGCCAACGCCGGCGGTTACCAGATCAACGAGCAGAGCGTCAGTGGCCAGGGCTACGGCCACGCCGGGCGCAGCTCCAACGTCAACGACGCCACCATCGTCTTCGGCAATCCGGCGGGCATGTCTTTCCTCGACCGCGCCCAATTGACCGCGGGCGGGACCTACCTGAACGTCAGTACGGATATCGACAATGCCAGCGCAACGCGCAATGGTGTGCCGGTTCATGTAGATGGGAGTGCCGACGGTGATATCGTGCCGGGGACCTTGGTTCCCTTTGCTTTCTATGCACACCCCGTCAATGAGCAACTGGCCTTCGGTTTTGGTGTCTATGCGCCGTTCGGCTCAAAGACCGAGTACGAGGATGGCTTCGTTGGCCGCAACCTGGGCAATTATACCGAACTGCGTGTCATCAGTGCCCAGCCGACGGTTTCGTATCGTTTCAACGACCAGTGGTCCATCGGTGCTGGGGTCACCTATAACCGCGTAGATGGGGAGTTGCACAGGCAAGTGGCAAACCCTTTTAGCCCTAACAATACCGATGCGGACATAGACGCTCGTATTGAAGGTGATGATGATGCTTGGGGTTATAATCTAGGTGTAATATTCCAGCCAGTGCCGGAAACCACCTTTGGTTTGACCTATCGCTCCAAGGTTAGCTACACCCTGACAGGTGATTACCGCGCAACGGACCCTTCCGGACTTGTAGATACGTTTGCCCCTGAGCGCTTGAATCGAGATGCTCAATTGGATCTAACCACTCCCGAAACGATCAACTTCTCTGTGACTCAACAGATGAGCGATCGTTTGAAGCTGATGGCCGGTGCCTCCTGGACCCGCTGGAATCGTTTCGATGAGATTCTGGTGACCGATCCCAGCGGTGATGTCATCACTCAGGAAGAGCAGGACTACACCAACGCCTGGGCCTATGCTCTGGGCGGTGAGTATCAGCTCAATCCGCAGCTGGCGCTGCGCGCCGGTATCACCCTCGATTTCACACCGACCAGCGATGAGTTCCGCAGTGCAAGAATTCCGTCGGACGATCGCCGCGTTTTCTCCATTGGTGCTGGTTGGACGCCCATGGACAATCTGACGCTGGACTTTGCCTACTCCTACTTGACCGAGCGCAGCACCCGGGTTGACCAAGAAAGAGGGGATTCGGTCTTCGATCCAGGCGCCGGGGGGCTAGTGGAAGGCGTGTCTTCTACTTATTCCGCCGATTACAAGAACGAAGCCCATGGCTTCGGCGCTCAGCTGACCTATCGCTTCTAAACTGCAGTCATACGTTTGTTGAAAATCAAACGTTCGTAAGCGACCCGGCTTCGGCCGGGTCTTTTGCATTCTGGAGGGGCCTGCCGGTTAGGCAGGATCAGGCGGCATTCTGGTCGAGAAATGCCGCCCGAATCAGTTCGCAGGTATAGGCTTCCCTGGGGGCACGGAACAGGGCGTCGGTTTCGCCCTGCTCGACGACGCGCCCCTCTTTCATGACCAGCACGGTATCGGCCAGTGCCCGCACGACGGCAAGGTCATGGCTGATGAAGAGATAGGTCAGGTCGTGTCTCCTCTGCAATGCGCGCAAGAGTTCGATCACCGTGGCCTGCACCGACCGGTCCAGCGCCGAGGTGGGCTCGTCCAGCAGCAGGAATTCGGGTTTCAGCACCAGGCGCGGGCGATGGCGATACGCTGCCGCTGCCCGCCGGAGAACTCGTGGGGGTAGCGGCGGTGCATGGAAGGATCGAGTGCGACCTCTTCGAGCACTGCGGTCACCTGGTCGAGACGCTGTCGCCGGCTCAGTTCCGGCTGGTGGACGCGCAGCCCCTCGCTGATGATCTCGCCTACCGTCATGCGTGGCGACAGTGAGCCGAAGGGGTCCTGAAAGACCACTTGCATGCGGGAGCGCAGCGGTCGCATGGCCTTGCCGTCCAGATGGCTCAGCTCGGTATCATCGAAACGAATATTGCCGGAGCTTTCCAGGAGCCTCAGCAAGGCACGACCCAGGGTCGACTTGCCGGAGCCGGACTCACCGACGATGCCCACGGTTTGCCCCCGCTGTATGCGCAGGTCAATGCCTCGAACCGCCTCGAAGTACTGATTGGCACGGAACAGGCGTTTCTTGAGCGCAAAGCGAACGCTGACCTGGCTCGCCTCCAGCATCACGGGAGCCGACGTGGGCACGGGCAGCTTGCGGCCATGGGGCTCCGCGTCGATCAGCATCCTGGTGTAGTCATGGCGTGGTGCAGCAAACAGGTCCTGGGTCGTGGCGGCTTCCACCACTTCCCCGTGTCGCATGACACAGACGCGGTCGGCAATCTGGCGAACGATGCCCAGGTCGTGGGTGATGAACAGCACTGCCATGCCATAGCGCTGCTGCAATGACTTTAGCAGGCCAAGGATCTGCGCCTGCACGGTCACGTCCAGCGCCGTGGTGGGTTCGTCGGCTATCAGCAACTTGGGTTCGCAGGCAAGCGCCATGGCGATCATGACCCGCTGTCGCTGGCCCCCGGAAAGCTCGTAGGGGTAGCTCAATGCACGTCGCCGGGGGTCGGGTATGCCGACTTGCTCGAGCAGTGCTATCACCCGCTCGCGCACCGCCTTGCCCTGCAGGTCGGTGTGCTTGTCGAGCACTTCACCGATCTGCCGGCCAATGCGCTGCAGCGGGTTCAACGAGGTCATGGGTTCCTGGAAGATCATCGAAATCTCGTTGCCGCGAATGGCACGCATGCGCCGGTTGCTGACCTCGAGCAGGTTTTCCCGGCCCTGCAGGCCATGCCAGTGAATGGCGCCACGGGCTTCGGCGAGTTCAGGGAGCAGGCGCAGGATGGACGTTGCCGAGATTGACTTGCCGGACCCCGACTCACCGACCAGGGCCAGGGTTTCGCCGGCATTCACGGTCAGGCTGACCTCCTTGACCGCCGACACCCGGCCTTGGGGCAGTTGAAAGTCGACCTGCAGGCGATCGAGTTCTAGCAGCACTTCCGACATGACAGGCTCCTTCAGCGGGTCTTGGGGTCCAGGGCATCACGCAGTCCATCGCCCAGGAAGTTCAGGCAGAACAAGGTGGCTGCCAGGAAGAGGGATGGCACGAGCAACATCCAGGGTGCGCTCTGCATCATGTCGACCCCTTCGCTGATCAATACGCCCCAGCTGGTCATCGGTTCCTGGACACCAAGGCCAAGGAAGGAGAGAAAGCTCTCCAGCAGGATCACCTTGGGTACCGTCAGGGTGACGTAGACGATCACCGGCCCCAGCGTATTGGGCACCAGGTGGCGCATGACAATGGTGCTGCCCTTGACGCCCAGGGCGTGAGCCGCCTCGATGAACTCGCGACGCTTCAGGGCCAGGGTCTGGCCACGCACGATGCGTGACATGTCGAGCCACTCCACGGCACCGATGGCGGCGTAGATCAACAGGATGTTTCGGCCGAAGACGACCATCAGCAGGATCACCAGGAACATGAATGGCAATGAATACATGATGTCGACGAAGCGCATCATCAGGTTGTCGGCGCGGCCGCCCAGGTAACCGGCGATGGCCCCGTAGAGGACGCCTATGATCAGCGACACGACGGTGGCCACCACTGCCACCGACAGCGAGATCTGTCCGCCATAAAGCGTACGGGTCAGCAAGTCGCGTCCGTTGGCATCGGTACCGGCCAGGTGGCCATCGGTCAGGCTGGGCGGGACCGTGAAAGCCTCCCAGTTGACCTCGTTGAGGCCCCAGGGCGTCAGCCAGGGGCCGACGATGCAGGCCACCGTGATCAGCCCCAGCAATACCAGGCTGACCATGGCGGCGCGGTTCTGCTTGAGGCGGCGCCAGGCTTCGCGAGACAGGCTCTCGCCAATCGGCTGTGCCCCGGGAGACGGGGATGCAGTGAGCGTATCAGTCGTCATAGCGGATCTGCGGGTCGAGGGCGGAGTAGAGGAGGTCGACGATCAGGTTGAGCAATACGATCAGGCGCCGTAGAACACCACGGTACCCATGACCAGGGTGTAGTCCCGGTTCAGGGCGCCCTGGACGAAGTAGCGGCCGATCCCGGGGATGCCGAAGATCTGCTCGATGACCACCGAGCCGGTGATGATGCCGGCTATCGCCGGGCCGAGGTATGACACGACCGGCAGCATCGAGGGCCGCAGGGCGTGGCGCCAGATCACTTCCCGCTCGGAGAGGCCCTTGGCCCGGGCCGTCCGGATATGCTGGCTGCCCAACACTTCGATCATGCTGGCGCGCATCATGCGAGCGATGTAGGCAATCTGCTGAATGGCGAGCGCCACCACCGGCAGGATCATGTTTCGCCAGTGGCCATCGTTCCAGCCCCCGACCGGCAGCCAGGCCAGCAGCACGCCGAAGATCAGTGCAAGTATCGGTGCGATCACGAAATTGGGTATGGCGATGCCGGCGAGCGCGGCGCTCATGACCAGGTAGTCGATGGTCGAGTTGCGCCGCAGGGCGGCAATGATCCCCAGGGGTAGCCCGAGCAGCAGGGCCAGGGCGATGGCCCAGACACCCAGCTCCAGGCTGACTGGAAACCCCTGGGCGATCAGCTCGGTGACGGTGAAATCCTTGTAGCGGAAGGAGGGGCCGAAGTCGCCCTGCAGCAAGTTGCCGAGATAGATCAGGTACTGCCGCCAGATGGGTTGGTCAAGGTTATAGGTCGCCAGCAGGTTGGCTTCAATCTCGGGGGGAAGCTGACGCTCGCCGTCGAACGGCCCGCCAGGGGCCAGGTGCATCAGGAAGAAGGAGATGGTGATGACGATCAACAGGGTGGGAATCGCCTGGAGCAGGCGCTTGCCGATATAGTGCAACATAGATGGTTTCCCTGGGCCCCGGCATGCCGGGGCCCTCTACACTGGCCAGAGGGGGGATGGTCTTCAGTCGTCGAAGGAGACCCAGCGGGAGCGATGGATATCCTCGATGTTGTTTTCCCAGCCTTGTAGTTTGGGGTTCACGAGGTTGCGCGAAACGTAGTAGTAGATGGGGAGTGTGGCAGTATCGGACAGGGCGAGTCGCTCGGCTTCGGCCATGATCTCGCCTCGTTCGTCGAGGTCGTGGGTGTCTGCGGCCCGTGCCATCAGTTCGTCGAATTCTGCGTTGCTGTAGGCGCCGTAGTTGTTGGCTACCCCGGATTCCAGCAGGCTGAGGAAATTCTGGGCATCGTTATAGTCACCGATCCAGCCGGCACGGCCGACATCGAAGTCGCCCTGGCGAAGGTCAGAATAATGCACGGCAACTTCCGAGTTGTAGAGATCGACTTCGACCCCCAGCGGCTGCCACATGGCACCAATGGCGATGGCAACCTTGCGATGGTCCTCGCTGGTATTGTAGCGCAGCATCAATTCCAGCGGATTGTCCGGCGCGTAACCGGCCTCG
>NZ_AZQX01000107.1:0-5086 GCF_000568385.1 Halomonas sp. BC04 | reverse complement strand
GCTTGCTGACGTCGATACCAATCACTGCCATGCTCTCGTCGCCTTTCCTTGTTCGTTCAGCCTCACTCCAATTGGGGAGGGGCTTGGATACCATTCAAGCTATCGAGATAGAGGGCATCAGGGGGCATAATCTAAGTGCCAGGCTGTAACGCCTCAGGCTTTGTGGATGCTCACCCTGATGCCAAGGCCTGCTGGTAGCTAATCAACAAGCCCGGAGAGACACAAGGCTTTGTAGGACGCGGGAGATCCCGGCATAGGCCGAGGAATGACCCCTCCCTATATGGTGGAAAACACCCCTTTTTCCAAACTGGGGACGTTAAGTCTGCGGAATTCTACCTCAGCAAATACTCAGCCACTTACAGTGAAAAGGGGCTCGCTCAGAGCAAACTATGGAAAGCCGGAACACTCTGTATCACCATAGCGGCCAATATAGCCGAAACAGCTATGCTCAAAATTCCCGGTTGCTTTCCTGACAGTGTTGTTGGCTTTGTTGCGGATCCTGACAAGTCAGACACGGCTTTTGTAAAGTACTATCTCGAAACGTTAAAAATATCTATGCAGGGGGTGTCGCGAGGAACCACTCAAGACAACTTGAGCCTCGACAAGTTGTTGTCGTTCGATTTCTTGGTTCCTCCTGTTGAAGACCAAAAGCAAATCGCCTCTGTCCTGCTTGCCTACGACGACCTCATCGAAAACAACACCCGCCGAATCGAGATCCTTGAGGAAATGGCCCGACGGCTGTATGAGGAGTGGTTCGTCCACTTCCGCTTCCCTGGGCATGAGGAGGTGAGTTTCAAGGAGAGTGAGCTTGGGGAGATTCCTGAGGGGTGGGAGGTTGTCACTTTAGAAAGCGCCTGTGATCGCATAACTGATGGTGCCCATAAAAGTCCACCTAAAGCCGAAGGTGGCAAGCCGATGGCATCGGTTAAGGATATGCACAACTGGGGGATCAACCTTTCTAAATGCCGGCGGATATCCGAAGAAGATTACGCCGATCTCGTCAGAAATAACTGTAAACCCCTGCCCGGCGACGTTCTGATAGCGAAGGATGGAAGCTACCTCAAGCACAGCTTTGTCATGGAAAAGGAGGTGGACCTGGTTCTGTTATCGTCGATTGCGATATTGCGCCCTAACAATGAGATCGCCCCGAATCTTCTCGCGCTTATTCTGCAACATCCAGATAATGTTGCGAGGATGAAAGGTTTTGTCTCTGGGGTAGCGATTCCTAGAATTATTTTGAAAGATTTCAGGAAGTTCAAAATCATACTTCCGCCAGATAATATTCAGAAGTCTTGGAGCTTGGTAGCAGATCCAATGATGACGTTATGTCGGCGCCTCATAGACAAGAACACCAACCTCCGCGCCCAACGCGACTTGCTGCTCCCCAGGCTGGTCTCCGGTGAGATCGACGTATCCAACATCCCCATGCCCGACGACAAGGAGGTCGAAGCCGCATGACACCCCCACCATCCCCCGCTTACGCCTACTCCGAGGATGCCTTGGTCGAGCAGCCCGCCATCGAGCTGTTAGCTGACCTGGGCTGGGACACCGCCAATCTCTACGGAGAGTGGTCGGGAACGGTATCGAGCGAGGGACGGCAGACCCAGCAGGATGTGGTGCTGGTGCCTCGGCTACTGATGGCGCTGGAGAAGCTCAACCCCGAGCTACCCGCCGATGCCCTGGAGAAGGCTATTGAGGAGCTGACACGCGATCGCTCCACCTTGCTGCCGGTGAACGCCAACCTTGAGATCTACCGGCTGCTCAAGGATGGCGTGAAGGTCGAGGCGGCGGATGAAGATGGCGGTACCGCTATCGAGACGGTGCGAGTGATCGACTGGAGCCAGCCCGAAGAGAACGACTTCCTGCTGACCTCGCAGTTCTGGGTACGGGGGGAGCTGCATACTCGGCGTACCGATTTGGTCGGCTTCGTCAATGGTTTGCCGCTGGTGTTCGTGGAGCTGAAGGCCAGCCACAAGACCCTCAAAGCCGCCTATGACGGCAACCTGAGCGACTACCGCTCGGTGATACCTCAGCTTTTCACCTACAACGCTGTGGTGATGCTCTCCAACGGTTCCGAGACGGTAGTCGGCAGCACCTTCTCACCCTGGGAGCATCTCTTCGAGTGGAAGCGGATCAACGACGAGGGCGAGAAAGGAGTGGTGTCCCTGGAAACCGGCATCCGTGGCATCGCCGAGCGGACGCGGCTGCTGGACATCGTGGAGAACTTCACGGTGTTCGAGGAGGCCCAGGGCGGCACCATCAAAAAGATCGCCAAGAACCACCAGTACCTCGGGGTGAACAAGGCCATCGCCGAGCTACAGCGGATCAAGAACCGCCCTGCCGGTGAGGCCGGTCGGCTGGGGGTGTTCTGGCATACCCAGGGCTCGGGTAAGTCGTTGTCGATGGTGTTCTTCACCCAGAAGATCCACCGCACCATCTCCGGCAACTGGACCTTCGTGATCGTCACTGACCGCAACGAGCTGGACGAGCAGATCTATAAGACCTTCGCGGCCACCGGAGCGGTCAACGAGGTAGAGGCCCACGCTGAGAGCGGTGACCACCTCAAGCAGCTCCTCAGCGAGGATCATCGCTACGTCTTCACGCTGATCCAGAAGTTCGGCACTAAGCAGGGCGAGACCTATCCCAATCTCTCAGACCGGCAGGACATCATCGTCATCACCGACGAAGCTCACCGCTCCCAGTACGACACTCTGGCCATGAACATGCGGACGGCCCTGCCTCATGCTGCCTTCCTGGGCTTCACCGGGACGCCACTGATGGCCGGTGAGGAGAAGACCAAGGAGGTATTCGGTGATTACATCTCGGTCTACGACTTCGGCCAATCTATCGCCGATGGGGCCACGGTACCGCTCTACTACGAGAACCGTATCCCTGAGCTGCAGCTGATCAATGAGAATCTCAACGACGACCTGACGCGGCTTCTGGAAGATGCCGAGCTGGACGAGGATCAGGAGAAGAAGGTCGAGCGGGTCTTCGCCCGTGAGTACCACCTGATCACCCGCGACGACCGCCTGGAGGCCATCGCTGAGGATCTGGTGCAGCACTTCGTCGGCAGGGGCCACCAAGGCAAGGCGATGATGGTCTGCATCGACAAGGCCACCGCCGTGAAGATGTACGATAAGGTACAGGCTCATTGGCAGGACTACCTGGCCCGTCTCCAGGCTGAGCTTCCATCCGCTCCTGAGGAGCAGCGAGAGGCGTTGAAGCACAAGATCGAGGTGCTGAATAAGGCAGACATGGCGGTGGTGGTCTCCCAAGGCCAGAACGAGGTGAAGGAGCTGGCGGACAAGGGCCTCGACATCCTTCCCCACCGCAAGCGCATGGTGGAGGAAGACCTCGACGAGCAGTTCAAGGATCCCGACAACCCGCTACGGCTGGTGTTCGTCTGCGCCATGTGGATCACCGGCTTCGATGTGCCCTCCTGCTCGACCATCTACCTCGACAAGCCGATGAAGAACCACACCCTGATGCAGACCATCGCCAGGGCCAACCGCAAGTATCCCGGCAAGGCAGCGGGGTTAATCGTGGACTACGCGGGGGTGTTCAGGAAGCTGCAGGAGGCGCTGGCCATTTATGGTGGTGCCGCTCCATCCAAGGTGGGCGAATCACCGGCTGGATACGGCAACCAACCTCCTCAGGACGGCAGCAGCCCGATCCAGCAGAAGACCGAGTTGGTGGAGTACCTCAAGCACCTGCTGGCCAAGGCCATCACCTTCCTGACCGAGAAGCAGATTGGCCCAGAGGCGATCAAGGCAGCAGTAGGCTTCGACAAGGTGGCCCTGCTGGATGATGCCCGCGAGAAGTTGCTAGAGAGCGAGGAGACCAAGAAGGCCTTCCTGAACCTCGCCAGAGCCACCTCCAGGGTCTACCGGGCGATTCTGCCCGACCCTTCAGCCAATGAGCTTGCCCCCGATGCGGTGCTGCTCTCGGTGCTGGCCCAGAAGATCAAGGCGCTGGAGCCTGAGGTGGACATCTCCCAAGTGATGAAGGAGGTGGATGACCTGCTGGATCAGTCCGTGGCTCCGGTGCCTTACGTCATCGAGAATCCCGATGAGGAGAAGCTGTTCGACTTGAGCCAGATCGATTTCGAGAAGCTCAAGGAGAGGTTCGACAAGGGTAAGAAACGCACGGAGTCGGAGAAGCTGCGGGCGCTGCTGAACCAGAAGCTGGAGAGCATGGTAGCCAAGAACCCCAGCCGCACCGACTTCATGGAGAAGCTCCAGGCGCTGATCGAGAAGTACAACTCGGGCAGCGTGAACATTGAGGCGTTCTTCCAGTTGCTGATGGCATTCACCGAAGAGCTGCAGGAGGAAGACCAGCGGGCGATCCGCGAGGGGCTCACAGAGGAAGAGCTGGCGCTATTCGATATTATCACCAAGCCCGCCCCCGAGATGACCGGCAAGGAGGTGGCCCAGGTGAAGGCCATGTGTCGGGAGCTGCTGGAGACGCTCAAGAAGGAGAAGCTGGTGCTGGACTGGCGCAAGAAGGCCCAGGCCAAGGGTGACGTCCGCCGTACCCTAGAGATCGTCTTCGACCAAGGGCTGCCGGAGAGCTTTGAAGAGGCGGTTTACAACGAGAAGTGCGAGGCTGCATTCCACCACTTGATGACCAGCTACTATGGCGGTGGTCAGAGCGTCTACTCAGCATATGAACAAAGTGGGCATTAGGTCATACGCCTGAGCCTTTCCAGCTAAAGTCTCATGGCTTTACGCAAAAAAAAATCAAGAGAATAAACATGCCGTCAGCAAGCTTTCGTAAATTTGAAAACAACCTTTTAATTGATGTCGATAGAATTATCGATAGCCACTATCACCTTAATCATGACGGTGGCGGAAAGCGAGGGCTTGGACATATCACTCGTAGCGGCGTTCTTATGCTGTGTGCAGCTTGGGAGCTTTATATTGAAGAAGTGCTTCTGGAAGGGGTTGATTACTTTACCCACCAGCTTGACTCTCCAAAGGGGCTGCCTAAGCCTGTTCAGAAAGAAATAGCTCGGTCAGTCAAGGAGGCAAAACATGATCTAAAACCATTGGAGCTTGCTGGAGAAGGATGGAAAGACCTCTAC
>NZ_AZQX01000106.1:0-7330 GCF_000568385.1 Halomonas sp. BC04 | reverse complement strand
TCAGCGCCACATGCGGGCATGAAAGGTGGAGATCTTGCGGTGTCGAGCAGAGTATTCGCTTGTGAGCTGATTTGCCCAAGGATCTGATATGCCAGGTATTTCTTGAGATCAACAGGGAGGCTTGCCAGGGTCTGCTCAAGGGCTTTGAGGTCTGCTTGTTTCATGGCGTGCTCCAGAGGCAAACTGGATATACAGTAGTTTATACAGTATTTTTAAAGCACGCCAACAACAGATACCAACATAGCCCGTTTTATACAGTATTCTCGACAAAGCCAACCGCATGCAACAGGTAAACCCTAAAGGAAATTAGCTGTCCGCACCCGCAGAGGAAAAAGGTGAAGCGAGACAGGGCGATGCGTGATGCCTGATCCCTATTTTTGACAGGGCCAGCAGCGCCGCTGTCTCGGCGAGGGCCTTGTCCTTGCGGTGCAGCTCCCGCTCCAGCTTGCGGAGCCGCTTCCGCTCCGCCTTACGCGCCTGACGAAGCTGCTTGGCCTGCGCTGCCGCATCGTCGTTGGCGTTCATGCAGGCACCCCGCCAGGCTTCCACCTGCTCGGGGTGGAGCCCACGCTCGCGGCAATAGGCGCTGAGTTCGGCCTCGTTCATCGGGGCAGTCTCCAGGACAATCTGGAACTTCTCCTGGCTGGTCGGGCTGGGTCGAACGTGATGGCAAAACCTGTCCTCGTGCTCTGGCCTGGTTCCGCCAATTGTAGAGAGTTGTCGCTGTGATGCCTTCCTGCTCGGCCAGTTCCGGGATGGTCATGCTGATGGGCGGCGCCATCTTCTTGAGGATGGCTTCCTTACGCTCTGCGGGGTAACGCACGTTGATCACCTCTCAATCCGTTTAGGTGACAACTACGTTGACGGATAGGGTTCGTAGGCGAGTTACATACTAGGGATCTCGCCACGTGAGATGTTTAATACACAGCTTGTTTTATTCATGTTTAGGGCTGCGAAAGTTTAGACACCTTGTTAGATTGGGGTAGTTTCGCCTCCAAACTAGCAACACGATTCATCAATTGAACAATTTCGGCCTCGGCATTCACGAGTCGTGCAGCCGCTTTGTCACGCTGTAGGGTCAGCGCTTCGATACGTTCGCGTAGTTTGCGCGTAGCAGCACGCTTAGACAGAGTTGTTTTATGTATACTCGGTGGACCTTCTTGAGGGTGCTCTCGAACCCATCTCTTAATTTCTGCGCTAAGCTCAGGGTACCTAGCGCTGCGCAATGCGGAAGGATCTACTCCTGCCTCTTTTGCGACATTGTTCTGCGAGACAGGTGAGCCTTTAGGGAGCCGATCTGGCTTGTGCATTTTGAGACGATTAAAGGCCTCACGAAACATCACTTCAGCACGGCCCGCACTTTTTTTAACTGGCATCTATGACCTCCAGCGCACGACAGGCAGATTCAATCTGCGCTTTGATAGATTGGTTGAGCATTATGTTCTCATCCTCAAGCTTAATTCGGTCATTGAGCACATCAACCAGCCGAGCAATAACGGGCCTTTTGGTTCGGTTAAGAGTAACCCATTCGCAGGGCTTGTGTTTGCCGTATCCCATGCAACTAGAAATATTGCTTACTCCACCAAGCGGACAGGGGGTGCCCGGCTTACTGCACCCTCCAAGAAAGGTTTCGTGGTAGTTCAATTTTCCAACCTTGGCTTGCTTTACGAGTTGGCCGTGGTCCTTGCTATTTATTGTTTCCAAGATTTGAGCCTTACGCTTTTCACCGTGCGGAGAGATATGATCGTCGGATAACATCTGTGCTGCTTTCCGTGCTAGAATCTCGAAAGCCACGGCAATATAAGCACCAGCTGCCTGCTGATTCAATGCAGCTTGGAGATACCGATAGTTATTGGCATAGTAACGAGACATGAGTCGATTAAGGTGCTTTAGTTGATAGCAGAGATCGCTTTCAGTAACCAGGCCGGAAGACATCATATTGACAGCCCCCGTTCGTCGAAACTGGTGCCAGCTAATAGGCCAGGCTTTCCCGACAGCGAAAGAATCTGGAGGTAAATGATCGTTGAGTTCACGGGCGATCTCCATATCGCTCTTAGTAATTCGCAATACTTCGGGATCCAGTAATTTTGGGTATGCATCCAGCAACAAGCCGAAACTTTGTACTTGTTTCTTCCCCCTTCTGCTTTGAGAGTTTTCGTTTGACCATGGTTCATATTTTCTAGTTTGCAAAATGGGGTTTTTGACATCCTTTTCGGCCAATGTAACAGCCGGATTGGATTCCGCAGCAGAAATCCTTAGTTTAGCAACGCTTTGCATCGCCGCTACTGCGCAAACTGCTGACTCCGAAACAATCCAACTAGCATCATCATCATCCTGAGTCTTAGTTGTTTCCGAATTAATCAGATATATATCCTGACCTAAGCTATCTCGCTCAAAACTGAGACAGCTGGCCCTCAAGCTGGCTCCTTCTTCACGCCGCATCAAACTAAAATTCATAATATACGCAAGGCCTACGAAGCTGATTAGAGACAAGTATGAAGAGAATGCCAGGATTCCTTTTTTATCGCTAAGCCCAACCCATTTGTCCAATAAATCAGCGATACCAAACCGTTCAGCGGTTATACGAAATCGGCCAAAATACTTCTTTCCTGGGATTTTTCGGTTCAGATTTCGGTGCATAAACGGTAACCAATGACCAGAAAAACTCTCGAACGCTGCCTTCGACGATCCAGCGTTTTGAATGTAAGCTTTCATACAGAAGCCGAAGCACGACTCGACGCCCTCTTGATGCTCAATGAAATCATCAAGACATTCACGAAGCCTAAGGTTCTGGTAAGTCCAAATTCTCGGCGGAATATACGCATACTGGACAGACTCACGCTTAGACACAACAACGGCCAACTCTTCGAGAGCTTCTTCGTTCAACACGACAAAACCTATGGCATCACGTTGGTACCACAGACGGTAAAGTTCAGTAAGGATGCGCGCCGTGCCTATCTTTCCTCGGAGTGAATTTATAAATTCTCTTGTCACGTGAGGGTGTCGATAGAGTTCATCAGCGCTAATTTCGCGGCGTGTGCAAAGTGCGAAAATCGGCTTTAAAGCATTTATCATGCTCTTTAGTGTTCTCGGTTTCGATACTGAATCTTGGCCGTACAGCCAATACGCTGCAATGATGCGTAATAAGCGTGCGTTGGTTGGATCGATGCGATCTTGGCGTTTAGTGAGTATTGGCCCGTCATTGAAAGTCAATGACAGGGAAGCTCCATTCCAAGGAGATAGATCCCAAATGTGGTCAGAAAATTGACTAACCACACACCCGTTGGTATCTACGCTAACCGGCCAGTCATCAAGAGGAGGCCAAGAAGATGGCTTTATATTCAAAGCCCCCTGTGTTGCAACGGGGGCGACGAGACCGGGTAGGTATGGATCTGAAGGCCGCACGCTCATTTCAGCAGCTCCCATAGTTCGATAAAGCCCTCCCATGCGGGATGGTATCGTCCCTCCCAAATACGACTCCTGGCTTCTTTTACCCAAGCAGCGCAGTCTTTATTGCGGTCAGCCAATGCTAAAAGCTTACCCTCAATCCGATCGATTACTACATCAGCTGGATGTGGCTTCGTTTTACTTTTAATGGGGCGTTCATAATCATCACGCTCAAGTCTCTTTAAGTGAGCGTGAGAGGCCAGCTTCCAGGCATAGTCGATTTCAAGAATATCTCGATGATAGATGCAGAACAAGCACCCTTCAGGGCTGACGCAATCAGGTATAGGGGCGGCTAAATGAATGCCTTGCTCAGGAGTTGGTGGTAATAGATCTGAGTTAACGCAGAGTCCAGGGCCTGCTGATAGAGAAGGATCATTCTTCTTGTGAAACTGGCTAATTCTGGCTGAAGCTGACTGGTGATGGGGTTCTTCGTATTCGAGAATTAGGGTTTGCTTAGCGTGCGCGCCCATAGTGGCGCTTAGAACAGTATTGCCAGTGAGTCTTAGCAACCAGTTCTGTCTAAATTTTCTAATGCTCTGCAAATGAAAGTGGGAAACACCCGCGGTTTCGCATATATTTTTCAACGCATAAGACCATCGACGCTTGTCTTCAGGCGGAGCTATTGCATTATTAATGAATGGGAAAAGTCGTTCGTCAAATGGGGCAACCTCATCCCGCCAAGTCAAATAACGATTAAGCCAGCGACGATATTCCCTGAAGGCTCGGAACAATGCTTCCCCATTCCGACGCTTTTTGTAGACTTTGAACGCCAGTACATCTTCGTCGTCATGTTTCCATCGAAGTTTCGTGCATTCAAGACGCAAGGCCTGCTGGCATTCATTCCAGTTTGAGCGACAAATATCGCTAGCTCAGCTTCAATACGTAGGTTAGCCATCGCTGCGCGGTGCATGTTATCTATTATCTGCTGATGCGGCTGCAGAGCTTGTCGCAGCCTTAGCCGAGACGCCATATCTCTACTCGAAACTTCCTCGAGACTCTTTGACATCCCCGCAGGCCAACGTCGCTCAACACCATTCGGCAAGCGAAGTACAAATGGGAGAGGGCCTCGAATATTTTCAACAGTTAGGGCTTCACATAGGCTAACTAGGAAATGTCCGAAAATAGCCGCATTGGCCAAATTGGACTTGTCAGCTTTCCGACTCCTGCCTCTTTCTTTCCTTAGTCGGGTTTTTCTAATTAAAATATTGCTGGAGCTTACCCGCTCATCAACTTTAAGATTCAATACATAGAGCAGTATTCCTGCTATCTTTGCGGCTTGATCATACGCTACGTTTTTCTTCAAATCTCTCTTAATATTTGCCCGGTGCCATAGGTGTTCAGCCCATTCCAAGTACGCTTGCTCAGCGGTTTCTAATCTTAATGCTTTGGTGCCATATTCATCGCTCCAAACGATGAATTTCACAGTGCTCCATAGGAGTTCTTTCACATAATGATGACTTCGCCCAATAACTAGAAGAGTTTTAAACCTTTCGTGAAGTTTTTCGATGAGTTCTAATCGTTCACTCAGCGGTTTGCCCAGCCTCCCCAGCTTGATATAATCGTCCACCAGCATGCGATTTATCCCAGCACCTCCTTTGTAGAGCCAAGGTTCCAAATTCCAGATTGTACCGTGGGATCCAACAGCAATCTCCGGGAGGCACAAGTTTGATTGGCCTACGCGGTAGGAATTTTTTTTATTTATAATTGTGCGATACATTCGTCATTCTCATATTCGTCCATATCAGCGATACCCATGAAAAAAGCTGTAAATTTCTCCGAGGCTTCTTTCATTGCTTTAGTATCTTCGACAAACTTGAGGTACTCTAGTGTCGTCGCATCGTTCTTGTGTAAGCACGCATCACGGACAAATTTTATTGCAGTGGAAACCTCAGGAAATGCCTCTAGAGCTGCCATCATTAACATGGTCGCAAAGGTGGCACGAGATTGATGAAACTTAAAGTTGCGTAAAGCTGTAATCCCTTCTTTTTCTGCTAGTTTGCGAAGTCGAGACATTTCAGTATTGATTGCTGAGTGTCCTCCAAATGCATCTTCGTAGGGCCTCCCGCCGCCCGTTAAAAAGACAAGTGCTGTATGCTCAACGCCTGCCTCTTTCTTCCGCAGCAGTCTCCGAGTAGACCATAGGTATCTTTTAACTTCATCAAGGACCTGACATGGAATTAGGACACGTCCAGAAATTCCCATTTTGGTTTTGACTTTTGGTAAAGCATTAGGTCCTATTGAAAGATGGTAAAAGCCGGAAATAGAGGCTGGCACAGCATTTTCAATAGTCTCTTCCTTTAGATCACATATCGATCCTAGGCGCATCCCAGTTGCGAACCCCAATCGCAGCATAAGCACGATTTCTTTTGGAGAGTGCTTGTTAGCGTATGAAAGAATATCCTTGCGCTGAGCCAGTGTAACTGGCATAAGCCCACCTTCAAGCTGCAAGACTCCAGCCGGTTTTCGATTGGGTATTGCGAGATCCGTCGTAGCGACCTGTATCGTTCGGGAAAACCCCGTAAAGTCTTGGTACTTAATGACAGCAGTACGGTCCTGCCACATCGGATTCTCAGTTGTTAATAAGGACTTTGAATGCACCCACCGATAGAAACGAATTGCTACAGACATACGGTGTGAAACCGTAGAAGGTGCTAGTTCTCCTCGGTTTCGAGCATCGATCAACGCTCCTCGATATTGATTTAGGCAACGCTCGTAAGATCGCTGAGGAAAATGCCACCAAGCAATGTCTTCGCTATCAAGCCACTTGGCATAGGTCAGTAGACCCTGCATGATTGAGATTACAGTCTTGATTTCGCAACTAGTTTTGGTGAGTTCTAGCGCCCATAAATTTGCTTCAACCCAGAACTCACCGCTACTCCAAAAAATGACTGGAAGGCTCTCTATAGGCGGGAAGTGTTGTTCTAGAACCCAATGGACCGATCGCTCCCGAAGTTGAGGGCGTTCTGGTGTGTATGGGATAAATTCGAGAGTAGCCATTCCTTGAATGTAGCTCGTTCTGTCACCATTGCACGTGCTGCAGTGTTTTATTTCGGCACTGCTGCTGACCTGTAACGCAGCCATCGTTGTTGGAAAGCACGCCAACGGGGCGGCCAACCAGTCGCGGCTGGAACACGCGCTCGCAGCTGACGTAGAAACTGTTGCAGTCCACCAGGCCGATCAGCGTCATACCGGGTACTCGTGAATGACCGCACGCACCACGCCCCACACCTGGCAGTCGAGTTCCCTGAGAGGGATCGGCGCATAGCGGGGGTTGCCCGAGCAGAGATGCGGCTGGTTGCCGAGCAGCTCATAGCGCTTCACGGTGATCTCGCCATCAACCATGGCGACCAGGATATGGCCGGGTCGCGGATTGATGGAGCGATCCACCAACAGCAGGTCGTCTTCGTGGATGCCCAGGTTCACCATGCTGTCGCCAGTGACCGTCATGAAAAACGTGGCCGCAGGGTGTTTTACCAGGCGTTCGTTTAGGTCGAGCGTGCGGCCTTCGTAATCCTGAGCAGGCGATGGGAAGCCGGAAAGTCCCGCGCGGCCGAGTGCCAGCGGGTACGGCAGGGCCTGGGTAGCCGGGTCAGGGTGGGCAGGAATGAGGTGCTCCGGTGGCATGGTGGCTTCTCTCCAATACTGTTGGTATGTGGCTATGTTGGTATCTGTTGTTGGTCGGCGCCTATCGCCGCGCGTAGCCACGACTCCTCGGCTGGCTTCGCCGTTTCAAACAACCGCCGCCATGCCAGGTAATTCGGCAAGTACGCTGTCCCCACCCCATGAAAGCGCCCCATCCAGCCCTTCAATCGGCTGATATAACTGTTGACGTTCTGAATGTGGTATTCCTTGCCGATCACTCGCTGATTATCGAGTGTGATCA
>NZ_AZQX01000105.1:0-7790 GCF_000568385.1 Halomonas sp. BC04 | reverse complement strand
TGACTGGCGTGCTTCCAGGGCGGCGATACGGGAGTTCTCGTAATCCCTGACAGTCTCGAACTGCTCGATGCGTGCCTGGGCGATCTCGGGTGACACCGACTCGAAGGTCATGGTGTCGCCGCTGGCAGGCTGGGCCGAGTTGGCCAGACTCACCTCCTGTATTCCGCCGTCGAGGTGCGCTTGCAGGTTCTCGATCAAGCGGTTGTTATAGTCCAGCGCCGCCTCGGCAAGGATCAGGTCGGACTCCAGGTCACTGTTCACGACATTGGTCAGGAACTGGTCTAACTTGACCCGGTCGCCGGCCTGGAGATCATGTGCTGCAAGGATGCCAGGCCCGGGGGCACGTATGTCGATGCGTGGCGCGGTGACAGCGGCGAAATTAGGCTCGATGAGCATGAAGTTGCGATAGGCGGTAGCCGCACCGACCAGCACCAGCAGGCCGATGGCCAGGAACAGCAGGATATAGCGTCCCATCGGCTTGGGTTGACGCGCTGGCGGTGTCGGTTTTACCGCACCGGTCTGACGCTTGCGCGGGGTCTGGGGGTCTTCCCCCGCCATCAACCCCTCGATATTGGGCGAGCGGCCGCTGAGTGCGCTGCGGATGACCTGGCGCAGCAGCTCGCGATGGGGTGGCTCTATCTCGGTGATCTCGAAGCTGACCTGATGGCCTTTGCCGTCGGCAGGCTCGGCGCGCAGGCACTCTGCGCGCAGCGGCACGATAAGCTCGGTGGGTCCAGCCATCATCAACAACGATGCCGATATCCGCTCGCCCGGCTGGAAGGCGCGGTTGCTATGGGCAGAGAAGCCACCCAGGGAAACGTCGCTGCCGTTCAGCGTGCTATCGTCCGACAAGCTGACCCGGAAGGGTATGGCGACGCGGATATAGCCTCTTTCATCACGGCGCTCATGCTGGATGCGATCACCTTTCGTCAGCCGAACGGAATCCTGACCGGCAGGCTCTGGTACTGACGAGCCACCCTCGGGTGTGCTTCCCCCCAGGGTCGGCTCATGGCGTTCTTGGTCGTCGCGGGGAAAGTGGTCAGCCATCCTTAGGTTGCTCCTTGCTTGAGGGTTCGGTCGCAGCCACTTCCGCCATGACGGCTGGCTCGACCATGAGACGAATATTGACGAGTGACAGGGTCTGTTCGTTGAGCGTCAGGTAGCAGCTGGATTCGGTAGTGCAATGCACCGAGCCGTTCAGCGGCTCCCCATTCGGCCCCTGCAAGCGATCGGCAAGGTCCGGGGTGAGAGACAGGGTCGTGGTGCCGGCCACGCCACGGATCTGGTCGGCCATCACACGGCTCTCGTCATGCAGGCTTTCGAAGAGGGTACCGTCCAGGCGATAGCGGCCGGCAGGCATCTGCACGGTGCCGCCCCCCGGTGCATCGGCAATTGCCGCCGAGAGCCATCGATCTACCCGTTCGGGTTGCTGCGAACGTTGCCAGCCCTGGTCGCGCACGATCGACAGGGTCGTGCGGTCGACAGGTTGCATCACACCGGTGGAAAGCATCAGGGCAAACAGCAGGATGCTGTAGGCGAAGCCATGCAGTACATGCCCCATGCGCCGCTGGCGTCCTACGGCGACGGGGTCGCCGGGCTCCCCGGCCGATATCCCCTGGCGTGACCACTTCTGGCGGTTGAAGCGGAAGCTGACATAGGTCTTCAGCATCGCGCCCCACACCTGGTTGTAGTAGATGAGCGGAATCCAGAGCAGGCTGTAACGCCCCCGCTGCCAGGCCAGGATCAGGGTGGCGATGCCACGGGTGAACAGGATCCAGAGGATGTAGGCAAAGAAGAAGGAGGGGCGCACGAACAGCGACACCAGTGTCACCACGGTGGGCCCGACCAGGGTTGTCCACATGGAGATGCGCTGGTCCACCAGGCTCCACCAGGTGAACATGCCCATGGGACGAGGCCCCAGCCCGATGGCACGGTTACTGGTGCGCAGCATGTTGCCGTACCAGCGACGCATCAGGTCGGTGGTCGAGGCGAAGAAGCGGCGTCTGTCCGGTAGCTCCTCGAAGCCGGTGACGTACACATCGGGCAGGTACATCATTCGCCAGCCATTCTTCAACAGCCAATACCAGGAGGACTTGTCGTCCCCGGAAAGGAACTTGAAGTTGCCGAATCGCCAGTGATCCACATGATCGCTCTCGATCAGCTCGATGAAGCTCGGCTGGGTGGCCAGGTCTGCGCGAAAGACGCTATAGCGGCCGGTAAGTACCAGCAGGCGCCGGGATACCGACATCGAACTCATCACCAGGTGGCGCTGGGCGTAGCGCAGGTCATACCACTCGCGGGTTGCGTCGTTACCGGTGACGTCGGCACGGTTGTTGGTCGTCAGCGCCCCCAGGTCTTCCTGGGACTGGAAGAAGGAGAGCGAGCGCTTGAGTGTGCCGGGCTCCAGTCGGATGTCGCCATCCATGGAGACCAGCAGGGAGCCGGGTGCCGGTAGTCTCCGGGAGATGGCCCGCAGAACCTCGGCCATGGCCGAGCGCTTGCCGTCACCCTTCTGGAACATGTACCGGATTTCAATGTGCTCCGGCCAGCCATGCTCGTCCATGACGTGGGTGATGACGTCCACGTCGGTACGGTCCGAGATCGAGGCGAAGATGGTGGTGGGCACGCCATATTCGGCGACTTCCCGCACCATGGCATCGTATACCTGATAGTTGACTTCGGCCTCGATCCGATAGGAGGTGCAGAGCACAAAGAGCTCCGGTGCACGCGCTATCTCGTCCGCGGCATCGGCTTCGGCCCGCAGCCGGGGAAAGATGCGGCGGTTGTACCACACCGAGCGCACAGCCTGTACCAGCCACCAGGAGTAACGCCAGATGGCGATACCCCCGATGACAAAGAAGAAACTCTGCGACTCGGGCGAGAAAACCTCCGACGGCAACTCGCTGACGATAACGATCAGCAGGGCCAGGCCGAGCAGCAGAGTGATCAGCTCCGACACTCGGCTGGCTCCGGTGTGGTCTCGGGGCTTGAGAGACATGTCGACTCCTCAGGCCAGCACGGGCCGCACGGAATCGCCCCGGCCAATGGCGTAATAGCTGATTCCGGCTGCCTTGACGGTGTTGGGTGAGAAGAGATTGCGGCCATCGATAATCACTGGCTCGAGCAGTGTTTCGCGCAGCCCATCGAAATCGATGGTCCGGAAGGCCTTCCACTCGGTGCAGATGACCAGGGCATGGGCACCTTCGAGCGCCTCGTCCCGTCTGTCGGCAAGCACGAGGTCGTCGCGCTCCCCATAGAGGCGTCGACACTCGTGCGAAGCCTCGGGGTCGTAGGCCTGAACGCGGGCCCCGGCATCCCAGAGCGACTCCATCAGCGCCCGGCTCGGCGCTTCGCGCATATCGTCGGTATTGGGCTTGAAGGCCAGGCCCCAGAGCGCGATGGTCTTGCCGGCCAGTTGGCCATCGAAGGCCTGGCAGAGCTTCTCGAACAGCTTGTTCTTCTGGCGGCTGTTGACCCGCTCCACTGCATTGACCATATCGGCAGGATAACCCGCCGCTTCGGCGGTCTGGGCCAATGCCTTGACGTCCTTGGGAAAGCAGGAGCCGCCATAGCCGCACCCTGGGTAGATGAAGCTGTAGCCGATGCGTGGGTCGGAGCCGATGCCGTGGCGCACTTCCTCGACGTCGGCTCCCAGGCGCTCGGCCAGGTTGGCGACTTCGTTGATGAAGCTGATCTTGGTGGCCAGCATGGCGTTGGCGGCATACTTGGTCAGCTCGGCACTGCGCACCCCCATGAAGAGCATCTTGTCGCGTTGGCGGTTGTAGGGGCCGTAACACTCCTGCATCGCACTCTTGACGCGCTCCGAGTCTGTGCCCACCACGATGCGGGATCCGCGGGAGAAATCCTCGATCGCCGCCCCTTCCTTGAGGAATTCCGGATTGGAGCAGACGTCGAACTCCATCGTCAGGCCTCGTTTCTCCAGCGTACTGGCCACGGTCCGTTCCACCTTGCTGGCGGTGCCGACGGGAACCGTGGACTTGTTGACGATGATCTTGTAGCTCCCCATGTGCTCGCCGATGGTCTCGGCCACCTTCAGCACGTACTTCAGGTCGGCGCTGCCATCCTCGTCGGAGGGCGTTCCCACCGCAATGAACTGGAGAAGGCCGAACCGCACGCCTTCAGCTGGGTCGGTGGTGAAGCGGAGTCGGCCAGCCGCCATGTTCTTGCCGATCAGCTCCTCCAGGCCAGGCTCGTAGATCGGCACCTCGCCAGCGTTGAGGCGCTCGACTTTCTCCTGGTCCACGTCGACACAGGTGATGTCGTGGCCCACATCGGCCAGGCAGGCACCTGTCACGAGTCCCACATAACCGGAACCGAAGATAGTAATCCTCATGATCGTCTTGCTCCTTGCTGAAAGGCCCTTCCATGAAATCAGCGCCATCTCTCGGAAGCTCCAAGGACTGATGACGGCGCAGGGCCAGAAACGTTGGTTCGCGTTCAAGACGTCAGCAACAATCGCGCCAGAAATGAAAATCAGCGTAGAAACAAGGAGCTGGCATTATTACGTGTCATCGACCGATGACGTCGTTGCTCCATGACGTCGTAGTATTGCGACGTCATGGGCGTGACTCGAGGGGGAGGTTGCAGATCAAGGATTTGTGGTGTCTCTAAATGGCGACGCCCCATCGAAGGGTTCTAAGTAAGTTTTTGATTTACAATATTTTAATGGGTGACGGGGCGTGAGTGGGGTAGGGGGTTAGTCAGGTAGACTTATTCCACCTGCCTGATGTCGACGTGCTTCCATGCGTGTCAGAAAGACGCGCATGATGCGCTCATACAATGCCTTGCCCAGCACCGCATCCTCGATGCCGGCATCGACATTGGGGTTGTCGTTGACCTCGATGACGACGACACGCTCGCCGGCCTGCTTGAGGTCCACACCATAGAAGCCCTTGCCGATCAGGCGGGTGGCCTTGAGGGCCGCCTGCAATACGGCGGGTGGGGCCTCCCCGGGGTCGTGGGTCGTGAAGCCGCCGCTTTTCATTCGGTCACCGGAATGGTCATAGATCTGCCAGTGGCCACGGGCCATGTAGTAGCAGCTGGCGAAGAGGACCTGACCGTCGAGTACGCCGATGCGCCAGTCGTACTCGGTAGGCAGCCACTCCTGGAGCAGCAGCAGTGCCGAGGTCTCGAACAGCTCGGCTGCCTCGTGTTCCAGTTGGTCGGGGTCCGATACCTTCACCACGCCGCGGGAAAAGGCGCCGTCAGGCACCTTCAGTACCAGTGGAAACGTCATGCCGTTAAGCGATTCGGAGAGGCGGCCTCGCTCCCCGCGCTTGATCAGACGACCTTCCGGCGCCGGCACTCCCCGGGCCCGCAGCAGGGCATGCAGATACACCTTGTTGGTGCAGCGCAGGATATCCTGGGGGGTGTCGATCACCACCAGGCCTTCATGCTCTGCCAGCCTGGCCATACGGTAAGTGTGGTGATCGAGGCCAGTGGTTTCACGAATGAAGAGGGCGTCGAATTCGGCTAGCCGGCCCATATCGAGCCGGGTGATGAGCGACACGTCGATTCCCAGGCGTCGCCCCGCGCGGATGAAAGCGCGAAGCGCGCCACGATTGCTGGGGGGCAGGGCTTCCTGGGGATCGATGAGAATCGCCAGGTCGAAGCGATATCGCCGACGCGCCTTGGGTGTGCGCCATACCTTGAGCGAGTGCCGGTTGAGTGCCGTGGCGAACAGGTCCTGCTCGTCGAGGGTCAGGTCGCGCAGTCGCAGTGGCTTGAGCCGTGCCAGACGCCAGAGGTCGTGACGACGAACCAGGCGGGCTTCCAGCAGCGGACAGGGCAGCCGCTCGAACAGACGCCGTGCAAGCTTGCTCAGCCCAGGCTCGCGACATTCGCCGAACAGCAGGCGCAGCGAAACCTGGTCTCCGGGAAGCTGTCCCTCGCGGGCGAGTTCACCGAGCAGTGGGGCCAACGGGTCCAGCTGCAAGTCGGTCAGTGACTTGCGGGCCAGGGCGTTGAGTGTTTCCACCGTGGGCAGCACTCGCTGCCCTCTTGCCTGAGCAAGTAGCGAGACATAGTAGCCGCTGCCCAGGTAGTCCAGATCGCTGCACAGGTTGATGACATGGGTGGCACGGTCCTGGTCGTCGCGGCTGGTACGATGCTGGCGGTCCATCGACAGGAAATCGTCGGCACTGACCAGGTCTTCGGTGGGGTAATAGGGCCGCCAGTCATTCAGGCGATCAACGACGATACGCAGCGGGCACATGGCATTCCTGGCGAGATGGGAGGGCGGTTGGAGAGGTGTTCAGCATGCCCTTGAGCGGGGTTATGGACAAGATGGTGGCAGCCTGAAATGATTTCATGCAGCGTGGCACTGACAAGAGTGCGACACGTCGCGACAATCCGTTGCTGCCAACCTGGAATTCATGACATGACCGTTACGTTGCGCGAGGCGCAGGCCAAGGATCTGGATGCCCTCGTCCGTCTCGAGCAGATCGCCTTCGAGGGTGATCGTTTCAGCCGTCGGCAACTCTGGCACCTGCTCAATCGTGCCAACGCCCATGTCCTGCTGGTCGAGACCCTCGAGAGACGCCTGCTGGGCCATGGCATCCTGCTGTTTCGTCGAAGCAGCCAGCGGGTGCGTCTCTACTCCTTCTGTGTGCATCCCGAGGCGCGCGGCATGGGGATCGGTCGACAGTTGCTCGAGTCCCTGGAGCAGGAGGCACGTCGGCGCGGCGGTGAGCGGCTGACTCTGGAGGTGCGGGCCGACAATCGGGCGGCGTTGGCACTGTATCGCCGGATGGGCTTTAGCCTGCAGCGTTGGCTGGAAGACTATTATGAGGATGGGTGCGCCGGCTGGCAGATGGAAAAGCCACTGGGGTCGACGCGGTAGGGCCAAGATGTCCAGCGGCTGCTAGAATGCGCTTCCACCCCCTTTCTTAACCGGCCAGTGGGACTTGATCATGCCATCCTTCGATATCGTTTCCGAATTCGACAAGCACGAAGCCAGCAATGCCGTTGACCAGGCCAACCGCGAGATTCAGGGCCGCTTCGACTTCAAGGGTGTAACGGCAAGCCTCGAACTCAATGGCGACACCGTTCAGCTCGAGGCCGAGGTCGATTTCCAGTTGACGCAGATGCTAGACGTGCTGCGCAATCGGTTGATTGCCCGTGGCATCGATGCCCGCTGCATGGATCCCCAGGATCCCGAGCTCTCCGGCGTCCGGGCTCGCCAGCAGATCGTCCTGAAGCAGGGGCTCGAGCAGAAGGAAGCCAAGGATATCGTCAAGCGCATCAAGGACAGTAAGCTCAAGGTCCAGGCCCAGATCCAGGGCGACAAGGTCCGCGTGACCGGCAAGAAGCGCGACGACCTGCAGCAGGTGATGGCCCTGTTGCGGGGCGAGGGCGGGCCCGACCTGGCGCTTCAGTTCGACAACTTCCGGGATTGAGCGAATGCCTTGGCATCGTTGCTGCCCTGCCCTCGATAGACGACCTTATTGCACTGCGGCATGATGCAGGTCAAGTAAAGATCCAAGTGGCCTTGAAAACTTCTCGTCCGCCACCAACCTTGTATTGGCCAAGGGGCAACCCCACGGCACTGGGTATTCCGTTTGCATCACGTTGGATTGATCAAACAGGAGGTGGCGTATGAATCTGCAAAAACTCTCACCCTGGAACTGGTTCAAGAGCGAGAGCGCCGATGCACCGGCTCCGCCCTCCACGGTGGAGCCACGGCGGGGTGAGCTTACACCGTTGCTGGGTATGCATCAGGAACTGGATCGCTGGATGGATAACGTCATGCGGCAGTTCGGCATGCCGTC
>NZ_AZQX01000104.1:0-12093 GCF_000568385.1 Halomonas sp. BC04 | reverse complement strand
GATGGCAGGACAGGTCAGACCGGCTCTCCGCTACTCTGTGAAGCTTGATGGCCGATGTTGAGGCCGAGTCGGAGATCAGATCGGAGAGCGCGCATCCCATCATGGCCAGGCACCGATGAAGTGCCACTGACAGGCCGGATATAAGCGTGCAGTCTCACCCCCCCGCCGATACGTTTCGGGCTTGCACAACGGGACGGTCCATATAAAAGCTTCAGCTCCGGTCCGAGGCATCGGCGGCTGGAGGCCGAAGGACTCCCGGTGGGGTTGCCGCTACAGGGAAGCCGAAGCCGGGCTTGCCGCCTTGCGCTTCATGCCCGGGACCCACTTCATGCAGCTTTCCCCGCGCTTGAGCCTGCGTTCCACGAACTGTCGGGTACGGCGCTGGCCATCGCTGACATCGCGGGACCAGACGGCAAGAGTAGCCAGGAACAGGCTGGTCAGTGCCACCTCCTCGACCTGGGCCCGCCGGGTTCCGTAGCGCGCCTCCAGCTGCGCCGCCTCGCGCAGCCACTGGACGGTACGCGACAGGTCGAAGGCCATGGGAACCCAGGTATGCAGATGCGGCAGGTGGGCCTTGGTCCGCAGCATCTGCACCGTGACCCGGCGATGGGCGGCAAAGGCATCGAACCAGGCCAGCAGGCAGTGCTCGATGCGAACCCGCTCGGGCCAATCCTCGAAGGTATCCGGCTTTTCAGCGAGCATCGCCTGCAATCCACGCTGAAACCAGGCATTGGCTACCGCATCCAGATCGCGAAACCGTTTCAGTACCAGTGACATGGGCAACTCGAGAGCATGGGCCACCTCCGTCAGGCGTACCGCCTCCCAGCCTTTCTCCTCGGCCTGGCGGACAGCCTCGTCCACCACCTGATCGGCGTAGGAGCCATCTGTGGTCGAGGAATCATGTACGGCAATCATGGACATCGCGTAATCTCCAAGCCAGCGTTCCTGCCATGAGCATAGACCACCGGCCCGAGCTTGGACCAACGTGGCATGAAGCGCAGTCACCCAACATGGAGTGGCCATCGAGCCTTGAAGCGTGTCGCCTAAGCCAGGAGATGCTCAATGGTCACAGGGCATTGCCACAGGCCACCCCCGAGGCCCAGGCCCACTGGAAGTTATAGCCGCCCAGCTCTCCGGTCACGTCGAGCACCTCGCCGATGAAGCGTAGCTGCGGTAGTCCATCGACGGCGAAACTCTTCGAGGAGATCGCCTGGGTATCCACACCCCCCATGGTCACCTCGGCGGTACGCCAGCCTTCGGTGCCCGCCGGCTTGAGGCGCCAGCGATTGAGGTGTCCCTGCCACGCATCGATGCGGGCATTGGAGAGTTCGGCTAAGGTCGGATCCTCGTCATGCCACGCCACCAGTGACTGCGCCAGGCGCCGGGGCAGACGCTCGTTCAGCCAGGTGGAGAGCTGACGTCGGGGATGCTGCCGCCGCGCGGCAGCCAGATCCTCCCCCACGTCGAGGCCGGGCAGCAGGTCGATCTCGAGTTCGTCGCCGGGCAGCCAGTAACTGGAAATCTGCAGCATGCCCGGTCCGGAGAGACCCCGATGGGTGAACAGCAGAGGCTCACGATAGCGCCGCTCGCGCCCCGGCCCTTCTCTCTGGCCATCACGCAGAACGCTCACCGCCACGTCGCAGGCCACCCCCGAGAGCGCCTCGGCCCGTGCCTTCCACTGGGATGTCAGAGTAAAGGGCACCAGTGCCGGGCGAGTATCGGTGACCGCCAGGCCAAACTGCCGGGCGATGTCGTAGCCAAAGCCAGTGGCCCCCATGGTGGGAATTGACAGCCCGCCGCAGGCGACCACCACCGCACCGGCCTCGATACGGCCCAGTGACGTCAGCAACTGCATGCCCTCTCCCTGTCGCTCGATGCGCTCCACCGAACTCTGCAGACGAATATCGACACCGGCCCAGTCGCACTCGGTGAGCAAAACCCGCAGGATTTCCTTGGCGGAATCGGCGCAGAAAAGCTGGCCCGGCGCCTTTTCCACGTAGTCGACGCCATGGCGTTCGATCAGCTCCACGAAGTGCTCGGGCCGGTATCGCTTCAGTGCCGAAATGCAGAAGTGCGGATTGGCCGAGAAGAAGTTGGCCGGGCCGGTCGCCAGGTTGGTGAAGTTGCAGCGCCCCCCGCCGGACATGAGAATCTTCTTGCCCGCCTTGTTGGCATGGTCGATGACCAGCACCCGCCGCCCGCCGTAGCCGGCCGTCAGTGCACACATCAACCCGGCGGCCCCCGCCCCGATCACCACCACGTCATAGGTCATGCGCTTACGTCTCCCGGCCACTGCTGTCAGGGCGCGCATTCTAGCAGCCGCATACGACGGCGCCCATCCGAGGCCGATTCAGAAAAAACAGCCACCCCAGGCTGTGCTAGGGTCTACGGGCCAACCGAAGAAACATCACAACAAGGAATAGAGGTTCAACAATGACGTATCCGAAGAAGGCAATGTTGGGTGGTGCGCTGCTGGCCACTACGCTGTTCGCAGGCGGCCTGGTGCAGGCGGACGACTTCCCCAGCCAACCCCTGACCATGGTGATAGCTTTGGCGCCGGGGGCAGTACCGATATCCAGGGCCGTGTCCTGGCCAATGTGCTGGAGGATGAGCTCGGCCAGCCGGTCAACGTGGTCAACCAGCCCGGTGCCGGGATGGGCGTGGCCCTGACGCGGCTGGTCAACAACGATGACGAGGGCTACACCTTCCTCTACGGCCCGACCTCGCCGATCACCTTCGGCCCCCTGGCCACCGACGTCGACTACGACATGGATGACTTCCGCTATATCTCGGCGGTTTCCCTGGCGCAGGCCGGCATCGTCACCGGCGAGGACCGGCCCTTCGGCGACAGCTGGGAAGAGCTGCTCGACTATGCCCGCAAGAACCCGGGCGTCAGTTATGCCACCCAGACAGCCCAGGACAGGCTGATCATCGACTATATTGCCGAACAGGAGGGGCTGGAGCTGCGCATCGTGCCCACTGCGGGCGGTGCTGGCATGGCCCCGCTGATCCTGTCCGGCGATGTCGACTTCGCCTATAGCGGCGGCACCCACTCCGGCTATGCCGATTCCGGGGAAATGCCCGTGCTGCTGAGCCTGGCCGAAGATCGCCTCGTCGCTTTTCCGGATGCACCAACGCTGGTCGAGGCCGGTTACGACATCACGCCGGGCGACATTCTCATGGCCGCCCTGCCCAAAAACGTGCCGGACGAGCGCGCGCAGCGTCTGGCCGACGCGCTGGAAGCCGCCACTCAGGACGAGCGTTTCATTGAAGTGACCGAGGAGCGCCTGCTACTGCCGGTCAATTACATGGACGAGGCGGAACTGACCGATACACTCTACGCCCAGCGCGACGCCTTCGCCGAGCTGATCGACGAAATGGGAGGCGTTGAAGCCCCCGAGTAACCCAGCCGCCGGCCCCTCCCAAGGGCCGGCCATGCCCCACCGCCAACTCGCTTCTATTATTGTACAACTAGCGTACAATAACTTTTTTCGCCACGTTTAACTTGTGAATTGTTGCCATACTTTCGCCAAGCCGCGTGGCTAGAATTATCACTGTGCTCCAATGGATTGTGGGCCCGTCTAACCGTCATGCATCGCCTGTTTCGCCACAAGAGCCCTGATGAACACTATTTCACCCCTCAAGCCCATCACCACGTGGCGCGCCCCTCTCTTGTTGCTGCTTCTCTTTCTGAGCCAGCTTCTCCTTCTGAGCCTGCCGCTGGCCGCCCAGGAGCGTACCGCGGTGATTGCTTCCCGGGTAACACTAGAGCCCTGGTCCGATCCCCTCGAGGCATTGGGCACCCTGCGCGCCGACGAGAGCGTCACCCTGTCAGCCACCGTTACCGAGATCGTCGCCGAGCTCAATTTTCGCGACGGCGACCTGGTGGAAGCAGGCCAGCTCTTGATCCGCCTGGAGGATGGCGAGCAACAGGCGCAGCTGCGCGCCGCCCAGGCCCTGCGCGACGAGCGGCGCAGTGCGGTCACTCGGCTCACGCAGCTGCAGGAGCGCAACATGGCCCCCCGCGCCGACGTCGAGGATAGCCAGGCACGGCTGCGTCAGGTGGAGGCCGAGATCCAGGGGCTGGAGGCGCGCCTGACCAACTACCGGCTGCGCGCCCCCTTCGACGGCCGGGTGGGCTTTCGTAACATCAGCGTGGGTAGCCTGGTCACCCCCGGTACCCAACTGGTGACCCTGGACAAGACCGACGTGATGAAGCTCGACTTCAATGTGCCCGAGGTCTTTCTAGCGATACTCGAGCCCGGCCTGCCGCTGACCGCGCACAGCGCCGCCTTTCCCGACGAGGTCTTCGAGGGCGAGGTGGCCAGCATCGGTTCGCGGGTCGACCCGGTCAGCCGCAGCGTCAGCGTGCGCGCCGAGCTGGCCAACCCCGAGCTTCGGCTGCGCCCGGGCATGCTGATGGAAGTGGTGGTGCAGCGCAGCCCCCGACAGGCCGTGGTGGCCCCCGAATCGGTGCTCGTTCCCAGCGGGGACCGGCAGTATGTGATGGTAATCGATGAAGCCGACGGCAACCGGCTCGAGCGCCGCCGGGTCACCGTGGGCGAGCGCCGCACCGGACAGGTCGAGATACTCGAAGGCCTGTCCGAAGGGGAGCTGGTGGTCAACCACGGGCTGCAGCGCGCCCGGGAAGGGGACAGTGTTAGGCTGCTGGGCATCGCCGACGACGAGGCCACGATTCGCCAGATACTCGAGCAGAACCGCAGTGAGGGAAGCAGCTGATGCGGCTCTCGGACCTCTCCGTCCAGCGCCCGGTGATGGCCACGGTATTGGCGCTGCTGATCGTGGCCTTCGGCCTGCTGGCCATGCAGCGCCTACCGCTGCAGGAGTACCCCTCCATCGACCCGCCGGTGGTCAGCATCGACACCCGCTACGCCGCGCCTCAGCCAGCGTGGTGGAGACCCGGATCACCCAGTTGCTGGAGGACCGCATCGCCGGGGTGGAGGGCATTCAGCTGATTACCTCCTCCAGCCAGGACGGCCGTTCGCGGATCAATATCGAGTTCCGCCTGGACATGGACATCGATGCCGCGGCCAACGATGTGCGCGACCGTATCTCCGGCGCCCTGCGCAACCTGCCCGACGAAGCCGACCCACCGGAAGTGCAGAAGGCCGACTCCAGCGAGGAAGTGGTGCTCTGGCTCTCCCTCTCCGGCGACGACTACACGATTCCCGAACTCACCGACTATGCCGACCGCTATCTGGTGGACGGCTTCTCGGTGCAGCCCGGCGTGGCGCGGGTACGCGTGGGGGGCGGACGGGAGTATGCCATGCGGGTGTGGCTCGACCGCAACGCGCTGGCGGCCCGCAATCTCACCGTGGGCGACGTGGAAAGCGCCCTGCGTGCAGAGAACGTCGAACTTCCGGCCGGGTCGATCGAATCTCGGGACCGACAGTTCATGGTCCGCCTGCCGCGCACCTTCAACCAGCCGGATGACTTCGAGCGCCTGGCGCTGACCCAGAGTTCCGATGGCTACCTGATACGCCTGGGCGACGTGGCGAGAGTGGAAATCGGCTCGGTGGAAGATCGCTCGATCTTTCGGGCCAACGGCGTGCCGATGGTGGGCCTGGGGATCATGAAGCAGTCCACCGCCAACGTGCTGGAGGTCTCCGAGGGTGTACAGGCGGAACTGGCGCGGGTGCAGGACAGCCTGCCGGAGGGCATGTCATTAAGCCTCAACTACGACGCTTCGGTCTTCGTTTCCGGTGCCATCAAGCAGGTTGTAATCACGCTGTTCATCGCCATGGGCCTGGTCGTCGCGGTCATTTTCCTGTTCCTGGGCAACGTGCGCACCACCCTGATACCCGCGGTCACGGTGCCGGTGGCGATGGTCGGTGCCTTCATGGCGCTGGCCCTGATGGGCTTCTCGATCAACCTGCTGACCCTGCTCGCCCTGGTGCTGGCCATCGGCCTGATCGTCGATGACGCCATCGTGGTACTGGAGAACATTCACCGGCGCATGCACGACTACGGCGAGACCCCACTGGTGGCCGCCTTTCGCGGCACCCGCCAGATCGCCTTTGCCGTCATTGCCACCACCCTGGTACTGATTGCCGTGTTCGTGCCGCTGGCCTTCCTGCAGGGCAATGTCGGGCGCCTGTTCACCGAATTTGCCCTGACCATGGCCGCCGCCGTGGCCATCTCCAGCGTGCTGGCGCTCTCCCTGACCCCGATGATGGCCTCTAAGATCCTCAAGCCTTCGATGCACGAGGGTCGCATTGCCCTGGCCGTGCAGTGGCTGCTCGAGCTGACCCAGCGGATCTATCGCACCCTGCTGGTCTGGGTGCTCAAGGCGCGTGCCGCGGTGCTTGCGGTGTTCGTGGCGCTGATCGCCGCGACGGTTTGGCTCGCCGACCTGCTGCCCAGCGAGTACACCCCCCAGGAGGATCGCGGCAGCTTCATCATCCTGGTCAACGGCCCGGAAGGGGCCACCTTCGACTATATAATGGACTACATGGACGAGATCGAGACCCGGCTCGACCCCCTGCTGGAAAGCGGTGAGCTGGAGCGAGTGGTGGTACGGGCCCCGCGCGGCTTCGGCAACATCGAGAATTTCAACGGCGGCTTCGCCATCATCAGCATGGCCCCCTGGGGCGAGCGTCGTGATGCCTGGACGATCATGGACGAGGTTCGCCGGGAACTGACCGACCTGCCCGGCGTGCAGGCCTTTCCGGTGATGCGCCAGGGCTTCGGCCAGCGCATCAGCAAGCCGGTGGAGTTCGTGCTGGGCGGCGGCACCTATGAAGAGCTGGCCCAGTGGCGCGACACCCTGATGGAGCATATCCGCGAGGACAACCCGAGGTTGATCGGGCTGGACAGCGACTATCGCGAGACCCAACCCCAGCTGCGTGTCGACATCGACTATTCCCGTGCAGCCGACCTGGGGGTCACCGTCACCGAGATCGGCCGCACCCTCGAGGTGTTGCTGGGCGGGCGCAACGTGACGCGCTACCTCGACAACGGCCAGGAGTATGACGTCATCGTCGAGGGCGACCGGGCCAGCCAGGCCAGTCCCCGCGCGCTGGACAACATCCAGGTGCGCTCGGCGCGCTCGGGCGAGCTGATCCCCCTGGCCAGCCTGGTGAGCTTCTCGGACTTTGCCGGCGCCAGCACGCTGAATCGCTTCAACCGGCTGCGCGCCATCACCATCGAAGCCAACCTGGCCGACGGCTACTCCCTGGGCGAGGCACTGGAGTACCTGGAAGCCGCCGCCGCCGAGGTCCTCCCCGGGCAGGCCCAGACCGACGTCAGCGGCGCCTCCCGCGACTTCCGACAGGCCAGCGGTGCCACCACCTTCCTGCTGATCCTGGGAGCACTGGTGGTGTTCCTGGTGCTGGCTGCCCAGTTCGAGAGCTTCATTCACCCCTTCGTCATCATGCTCACGGTACCGCTGGCCATGAGCGGCGCCATGCTCGGGCTGTTCGTCACCGGCCAGTCGCTCAACATCTACAGCCAGGTGGGATTGGTGATGCTGATCGGCCTGGCGGCCAAGAACGGCATTCTGATCGTGGAGTTCGCCAACCAGCTGCGCGACGAAGGCCTGGCCTTCCGCGACGCCCTGCTCGACGCTGCGGTGACGCGCCTGCGTCCGATCCTGATGACCGCCGTGACCACCATGGCCGGCTCGATCCCGCTGATCGTATCCAGCGGTGCCGGCGCCGAGTCGCGCATGGTGATCGGCACGGTGATCCTCTCCGGCGTCGCCGCTGCCACCCTGTTCACGCTGTTCGTGGTGCCGGTGGCCTACGACCTGCTGGCGCGCCATACCGGCTCCCCCGGCGACGTGAAACGCCGCCTGGAAGCGGAGATGACCGCTGGCACGGCCTCACGAGACACCTGAATCAACAAGTAGGCACCAATCACGAAGGCCACCCTGGGGTGGCCTTCGTGTCTACCGCTTCGTGTCTGCTGCTATTGGCGGCCGTTCAGCAGTCGCCGAGGCGCTCGCCTTCGATGGTCGTGTTCATGGTCATCTCACCCATCGGCGAGTCGGTCTGGATATTGACGTTGCCTTCGACGCTCTCGCCCAGGAAATCCATGCGACCGTCGATGTCGGCCTGGCCACCATCGGCGTGGCATACCATCTTGTAGTCGACACCGTCTGCGGACACGTTGTGCTCCAGCAGCTCACACCCATCCTCCACTTCCAGGAACTGGAAGTCGGCATCGTCGAGATCGCCCTGCACGATGCACTCCTGGTGGCTCTCGGTCTGATCGGGAATCGGCATGTCGCCTTTTACCGAGGTGGTGCTGGTGAACTGCCACTGTCCGGGTACGATATTGGGCGCCTCTGCCATGGCGGTCAGCGGCAGCATCAGCACAGCGGCGGCAAGCAAGGAACGAAAGGGCATGAAGACTCTCCAGTGTTTTAGTGAGCGGCAGTAGTGGAACACAGCCCGCCGCTAATGTATGGCACGTGACACAGCTTACCCCAGACAGGGAGCCGGTGGGAAAACCCAGCGATGACCGGTCACGTATCATGGGCACAGGCGACCTGGCCAACCTGCAGCTCCGCCACCGGTTGCGGCCTGCCGAAGAGATAGCCCTGGAAGCTTCGCAGCCGTGCGCCAGGAGCCATTGGTGCTGCGCCTCGGACTCCACCCCTTCGGCGGTCACGTCGAGGCCGAGGCTCGCCGCCAGGGTGATGGTGGCCTGGACAATGGCGGCATCCACCGCGTCGTCGAGCACGCCGTCGACGAAGGATTGATCGATCTTCAATTCGTCCAGTGGCAACCGCTTGAGGTAGTTCAGCGAAGAGTACCCGGTACCGAAGTCGTCCAGGGCGAAACGGATGCCGAGCTGATTGAGTCGCAGCATGATCCCGCGTACCCGCTGGTGGTCATCCATCAGCAGGCTCTCGGTCACCTCCAGCGTCAGCCGGCGAGGGTCGGCGGCCGTCTCTTCCAGTATCTGCTGAAGCTTCACCACGAAGTCCGGCTGGTGGAACTGCACGGAACTGACGTTGACGGCAATGCTCAGACTCTCCCGCTCCGGCTCATGCGCCCAGGCGGCAAGCTGACGGCAGGCGGTTTCGAGGACCCAGTACCCGATCGGCAGAATCAGTCGGTTCTTTTCAGCCAGGGGAATGAACATGCCCGGCGATACCATGCCACGCTGAGGATGCTCCCAGCGAATCAACGCCTCGACCCCGGTGACGCGTGACAGGGAGTCCACCTGCACCTGGTAATGCAGGCGGAATTCATCCCGAGCGAGGGCCTGATGCAGGTCCGCTTCCAGATGGACACGTGCCATCACCGCGGCCTGCATCGTGGAATTGAAGAAGCGCACCGTGTTGCCCCCCGCCCCCTTGGCTTGCTGCAGCGCCATGTCGGCCTGCTGCATGGCGCTCTCCACGCTGGTCTCGCCGTCGGCAAACAGCGTGACGCCGATGCTGCCGGTAATCGGCAGGGTCAGGGCCTGCTCCTGCTCCTGCTGGGCTTCCAGAATGCGCGTCAACAGCTTTTCCGCCACGAGCTCGGCCGCATGAGCCGCCTGCTCCTGATCGGGCGCCAGATCATGAATCAGCAGGACGAATTCATCGCCCCCCAGCCGCGCGAGGGTGTCGCTCTCCCGCACCGCACGCGAAAGGTGTTCGGCAACGTGGCGCAGGAGATGATCGCCCTGATAGAGCCCCTGGGTGTCGTTCACCAGCTTGAAATTATCCAGATCGATGAACATCAGCGCCGCATAGCGATCCGTACGGCGGGATCCCTTGACCACCATTTCCAGGCGATCGAGCATCAGGCGCCTGTTGGGCAAGCCTGTGAGCGAATCATAGAAAGTCAGGCGATAATTGCTCTCCTGAATCGCATGGCACTCGGTGATATCCGTGGAAGTGCCGCACAGCGAATAGGTCGTGTCATCCGCATCATTGGCCTGTTTTTCCTTGCCGACCATCAACTCAGCGTGATCTCTCGCCACTCTGCGCTGAGCCCACAATGCACCACCCACGGCCGCCAACACCATGCACGCCATAGCCACAATGGCGAGCACCGCCCATCCGATGGCCGGTACCGACGCCGAACTCTCTACGCTGCCAGCCGCTGTCGTCGACAGCCCGGCCAGTATCCCTGCGAGCGCATACCGTCGAGTTATCGACAGCAAGCCAGTCAATGACATCCCGTCACCATTTGTAGTTTATAGAACTATGTATAGCAGAAAAAACTGAAATGACCGACAAGTAAACGACGGGTGCCATTTGCCGAATCCCTGCGTCAGGGCTTCGCCATCAAGTCCGTGCGCCAGGCCCGCCAGAAGGTCACACCCTGCAAAACGGCAAACACCGCCTCGAACAGGGCCGGCAGCCACAGCAAGCCCGAGGCGAACAGGAAGAAGAGCGCGAAGAGCGACCGGAACAGGATCGACAGCAGCGCCACCAGGCGATTGTGCAGCGGTGACAGGGCGGCCGGCAGATAGAGCAGTCCGACCACGATCATGGCCAGACCCGCATAGCGCACCCAGGTCAGCGGATACGGCAGGTCGGCGCCCATGACGCCCAGCAGGCTGACAGGCCAGAGCCAGAGCCACAGGCCCAGCAGCACATTGAGGGCGATGCCCACTTGCATCACCCGCCGGTAGGTCCCGAACACATCGTGTGAGGTCTGCATATCAGTGCTCCCGGGCCGGTTGCCCTAAAATGTAAGTAGATAATCGAGCAGGTCCGAACGCTCCTGCGCCGTCAGCTCGGTACCATAGACATGCCCCTGGCGGCCGTTGCCGGGCTGGCTGGTGTCGAAACAGAAGCCATTTTCCAGCGGCTCGCCTGGCGTGCAGTCGGGCGCCACGAACCCGCCCTTCTCCTCATCCAGTACATCCAGCCCCCGCACGAAGGCTTCCGGGCGCTCCTCCGGCGGCAGCAGCAAGTCATAAAGGGTCGGTACGGCCCCGTTGTGCAGATAGGGGGCCCGCAGCCAGAGCCCGTCGAGGGGCAGGTTGGCGTAGCCGTCAGTCTTCTGGAAATGGCGGAAGCGGTAGCGGTCGTCGTCCTCGAACAGGGTCAGCTGATAGCGCTGCAAGGTCTCGGTGTAGCTGTCGAGCCGGGCCGGATCGACGCCAAGCCGGTCGTTGGGCTCGACCTGGCCGAGGCGCTCCCCTTCGAAGACGTAACGGTCGCCGTCCTGGTAGCCGTGACAGTCGGCACAGTGGCGCATGTACAGCGACTTGCCGGCGGCCACACCGTCGGGATCGGGGCGGTAGGGGCTGGGCGGCGGCTCGAGGTCCAGCAGCCAGTCGGCCACCCGCTCGATACCGGCGTGGTCGACGCTCTCCTCGGTCACCCCGGCGCCGATGGCGGCGCTCAGGTTGCGCTCCTGCAGCGAGGCGTTGTTGCCATCCCAGTGCAGATCCATGCCCTGGCGGGGGCGCTGCAGGAAGACGGCGGGGAAGTCGCTGGTGCCGATCCGCTCTGACTCATCCAGCTCTGCCACGTCCATGTCGAACTGGAGCAGCTTGTAGGGATTGAAGGTATCCACGCGCCCCGGCCCCCAGGGCGGCTGCTCGACCAGCAGCGGCTCGAGCATCGCCCGGGTCGCCAGCAGCCCCTCGCGCACCTGGGGCAGGACCGCATAGCGCCACACCCGCCGCTCGATCCAGCCCAGCCGCTGCCCCTGGGCATCCATCTCGTCGAGCACGCGATCCGGCGCAAGCCGCGGGTCATCGGCGATCTCCAGCAGGAAGCCGATGAAGCCGTAGAGGTCCAGGTTGTTGGACGGCATGCCGGAGATCTGCCGCGGGGAGCATCGGGCGACTCGCGGACCGTCCCCACATGGCAGAGCGCACAGTTGAACCAGGCGACCTCAACGCCGCGCACCTCCCGAGTGCCGAGGCCGATGGGCAGATCCCCACGGCTCGGCTCGTCGCCCGGCGCGTAGAGAAAGCCGAATACCTCGTAGTGCCGATCGTCGAAGACTTCCGGGAAGAGGCTCGGCAGTACCCGCCACAGCCGGACCGGCAGCCCGCTGACTTCGCTGCCGATGGAGCCGTGCCGGAAGTGGGTCTCCGGATCGGCGTAGTGACGCACCGACTCGCCGCTGTAGCGCCACAGGGTGGGCACGCCGATCGCCAGGACCAGCCCCC
>NZ_AZQX01000103.1:0-8593 GCF_000568385.1 Halomonas sp. BC04 | reverse complement strand
TGGCCGCCGAGCCAGCCACTGGCTGGGKCTGGCCGAACCCTGGCTCGCCGCCGCGCTGGCGCTGTCGGCCATCGGCCTGGTGGGCCTGCCCACCTGGAAGAAGGGCTTCATCGCCCTGCACCATCGCATTCTCAACATCAACGCCCTGATGAGCGTGGCCGTGACCGGTGCGCTGCTGATCGGCCAGTGGGCCGAGGCAGCCATGGTACTGGTGCTGTTCACCCTGGCCGAACGCATCGAGGCGCACTCGCTGGGCCGGGCGCGCAACGCCATCCGCGAGCTGCTCTCCCTGGCCCCGGAGAGCGCCAACGTGCGCCAGGCCGACGGCAGCTTTCGCAGCGTTCCGGCCAGCGAGGTCACCGTAAGCAGCCTGGTGCGGGTGCGACCGGGCGAACGCCTGGCGCTGGACGGCAGCATCATGGAAGGCCACCCCACCCTGGACGAATCTCCCATCACCGGCGAGAGCCTGCCGGTGGACAAGTCGCCAGGTGGAGCCGTGTTCGCCGGCAGCGTCAACCAGGGCAGCGAGTTTCTCTACCGCACCACACGCGCTGCCAGCGACACCACCCTAGCACGCATCATCCATACCGTGGAGCAGGCCCAGGCCAGCCGCGCTCCCACCCAGCGCTTCATCGACCGTTTCGCCGCCATCTATACCCCGACGGTCTTCGCCATCGCCCTGCTTACGGCACTGCTCCTACCCTTGCTGTTCGGGGTGACCTGGCTGGAGGGCATCTATCGCGCCCTGGTGCTGCTGGTCATCGCCTGCCCCTGCGCCCTGGTGATCTCCACCCCGGTGACCATTGTCAGCGGCCTCGCGGCGGCAGCCAGGTCCGGCATCCTGATCAAGGGTGGCACCTTCCTGGAGCAGGGCTACCGGCTCACTACCATGGCCTTCGACAAGACCGGCACCCTGACCCAAGGCCGCCCCGCGCAGCGGGCCTGGCACCCGCTCGACTCGGCGCTGGGCGAACCCGCCCGTGCCGAGCTACGCGCACTGGCGGCGGGGCTGGCCAGTCGCTCGTCGCACCCGGTGTCGGCGGCCCTGACACGCGCCGCCGAGGCGGATGCCGTCACACCGCTGGACGTGAGCGACGTGCAGGAGTTGCCCGGCCGCGGCGTGGTCGCCAGGCAGGGTGAGCGAAGGGTCTGGCTCGGCAACCGTCGGCTGATGCAGCAGTTCGCGGTCCCGGACGACACGCTCGAAGCCCGCCTGGCCGAGCACGAGGCCCGCGGCGAGACGCTGGTGATCCTGGGTGAGGAGAGTCGGCCACTGGCACTGTTTGCCGTCGGCGACCCGCTGCGGGAGGAGAGTCGTGAGGCAGTCGAAGCACTGCATCGCCTGGGCGTGACCACGCTGATGCTGAGCGGCGACAACCCGGCGAGCGTGGCCGCGGTGGCCGCCCTGGCCGGCATCGATGAGGCCCACGGTTCACTGCTGCCGGAGGACAAGCTGGCCATGATCGAGGCCCGCGCCGTCCGCGGCCCGGTGGGCATGGTGGGCGACGGCATCAACGATGCCCCCGCACTGGCCCGGGCCGATATCGGCTTCGCCATGGGCGCGCTGGGCAGCGATGCCGCCATCGAGACCGCCGACGTGGCCCTGATGGACGACGACCCGCGCCGGCTTGCCGATTTCCTGCGCCTGTCACGGCGCACGCGCACGGTACTGTTGCAGAACATCGCCTTGGCGCTGGGGCTCAAGGCAGTATTCATGGCACTCGCCTTCACCGGCCATGCCACCCTGTGGATGGCGGTCTTCGCCGACATGGGTGCCAGCCTGATCGTGGTGGCCAATGGCCTGCGCCTGCTCGGTATGCTGCCCGACGCCTCTCCCGGCCTAGGCTATGTACGAAAAGTCGGCGAGCGAAGGTCAAGCAAGGCAAAAATCGGCGAAAAAGCGGAGTTTACGGGGTGTAAATGAGCATTTTGATCGGACTCGCGCACGAGCCGATTTTTAACGCCGCATGGCCGAGCGCAGGCAGTTTTCGTACAAAGCCTAGCGCAGCACGTGCCTGACCAGAAAGGGCCCCAGCAACTCGAAGAACACGGTCGATACCACCACCGTCGAGAGCACAAGAGTGCCGTAGTCGGGGAAGCGCTCGGCGACCAGCAGGGCCATGCCCATGGCAATACCGGCCTGGGGGGTGAGCGCCAAGCCGATGTCATGGGGCAGGCTGCTTGTCGCCGGACCAGGTGCCCCCCCAGCACACCGCCCAGGTAACGCCCGGAAAGGCGCAGGACGATATAAGCCAGGGTGAGCCAGATGGCGCTACCGAGGTAGCTCAGGTCGATGCTGGCGCCGGAGAACACGAAGAAGAACACGAGGAAGGGCCATTCGATATGCTCGATCTCGTTGAAGGAGCGGCTGTGATGGGTGGAAAGGTTGGCGACGAGGCGCCGGCGAACATGGCCGCGAGCAGTGCCGAGACCTCGAGCCAGAGGGAGAACCCGGCCAGCAGCAGGATCACGGCGAAGGCTTCGACCTGAGTCGGCTCCCCCGGCTTCAGCCGGCCCGTCAACCAGGCCGCCGGCAGGCCAACGGTGGCGCCCAGCACCAGGGCACCGCCCAGTTCCCAACCGGCCTGGAGCAAGGCAAGGGTACCGTCTCCTGCGAGATACCAGCCGAGCAACGCCATGGCCAGGCCGAAGAAGAGGATTCCCCAGGCGTCATCGATGGCGACGATGCCCAACAGTAAGCGAGCCCGAAGTCGGGTATCTCCTCGCTCATGCACGGTCTCGCTGATCTCGGCCGGGTCGGTGGCCACCGAGATCGCGGCAAGACTGACTGCCACCACCAACGGAAAGCCAAGCAACAGCAGTCCCACACCGACCACCGCCATCCCTGTCATGAGCACCGTCAAGGAGAGAAGCATGATCAGGGCGCCGATATTGCGCAGTCGCCTCAGGGTCAGCTCACCGCCCAGCAGAAAGGCCACCATGACCAGTGCCACATGGATGAGCGGCTCGCTCAACCCCGCCAGGGGTTGGCCGCCGGGCTGATCCAGCCCCCACTGCTGCACCATCGCCACCCCGACCCCCACCAGCACGAGTAACGAGACTCGCGGCAGTCGGGTGCGATTGGCCAGCGCGTCGGCAAAGATGCTCAGGCTCAGGATGACGCCCAGCAGGATCAGGCTGGCAGTTTCAATGGTGAACTCGGCCATCGGCCATTGCCAGGACTCGTCAGCCGTCATCTCCCTTGCCCTCCATGGCACGCTTCATGAAATTCAAGATCCAACGCACCATCAGCGTATCGTCCACCGGCGCCGAAAGCGATGCCAGCCCTTCGCGGGCCCGCTCTTCGCCCACCAGCCCGCTGCGCAGTACCATCAGGTCCCGTGAGTAGGGCTTGGCGAATTCCGGATGCCCCTGAACGCCGAGGAAGTGCTCGCCGATCTGGATCAGGTAGAAGGGACAGAAGTCGCTGCCGGCGAGCACCCTGGTCTGCGGTGGCAGCTCGCTGACCTGGTCCTGATGGCTGACCAGCAGATCCAGGTTCGGCTGCCAGGGCGCCATCCACTCGGCATGAGACTCGACTCGGTTGAACGACATGCCCACTCCCCAGCCCTTGGGGCTCTTCACCACCTCCCCGCCCAGCGCCTTGGCCATCAGCTGGTGGCCGAAGCAGATGCCCACCAACGGCTTGCCGGCCTCCCACAGTCGACGCACGAAGCCGCAGAGGTCGTCGACCCAGGCCAGACCATCATTGACACCGTACTTGGAGCCGGTGGTCATCCAGGCATCGACCGCGTCGATATCGTCGGGGATCTGGCCGTCCAGGCAGCGCCAGACAACGAACTCGAGCGCGGGATCGACGCGATGGAATAGCGCCGCGAACATCTCGGGATAGTTGCCATGGGCCTCGCGCAGCTCCGGCGCCACATCGTCACACTGCAGAAGCCCTATTCGCATCGCTCAATCTCCCTGTGGTTTACCGCCGCTGCCTTCACAGCGGCTGACGGCAGTAATGTCAGAGACGCCCTTCCACGGCAGCAACGAAGATATCGCGATAGCCGTCGGCATCGAATTCGACCGGGTTGGTACCGGAGGAAGGATCGGCCACGGCCATCCTGCCCACCTTGTCGGCCTGGCGCGTATCGATCCCGAGACCGGCCAGGGTGTGCGGGATACCCAGCCGCTCGCGCATCTCCAGCACCCAGTCGATCACCGCTGCCGTGCCCGGCTGATCCAGGTCGAGGTAGCGGCCAAGGCGTACCATGGGTTCGCCGATAGCACGCTCGTTGGCCCGCAGCACATAGGGCATCAGGATGGCGTTGAGCGTTCCGTGGTGGGCGTCATGCAAGGCCCCGAGGGGATGCGCCAGGGCGTGCATCGCACCCAGGCCGCGCTGGAAGGCGGTGGCACCCATGCTCGACGCCACCAGCATGTTCATGCGCGCCTCCAGATCGTGTCCGTCGGCATAGGCGCGCGGCAGATGGTGATAGATGCAGCGCATGCCCTCCACGGCAATGCCTTCCGCCATGGGGTGATAGAGCGGCGAGCACCAGGCTTCCATGCAGTGGGACAGGGCATCCATGCCGGTGGCGGCCGTCATCGCCGGTGGCAGCCCCACGGTCAGTGCCGGATCGAGAATCACCGTGGCCGGTACCATGCCGGGGTGGAAGATGATGCGCTTGACGTGCTCGACCTCATCGGTGATCACCGAGGCACGTCCCACTTCCGATCCGGTTCCGGCGGTGGTGGGCACGGCGATGATGGGGGCGATGGCCTGGGCGTCGGCGTTCTTCCAGTTGTCGCCGATATCCTCCAGGGACCAGAGCGACAGCCCTTCCCTCTGGTTGGCCATCAGCGCCACGGCCTTGGCGGCATCCAGCCCCGAGCCCCCACCGAAGGCGATCACGCCGTCATGGCCGCCATCACGAAAGGCTGCCATGCCGTCGAGCACGTTCTTGCCGGTTGGGTTGCCCTTGACCTGGCTGAAGACGGCAATGCCCAGCCCGCCGTCCCGGCAGGCCTCTACGATCTCCTCCACCATCGGCAACGCGGCCAGCCCGGGGTCGGTGATCAACAGCGGTGCCTGCATGCCTAGTGCCTTGCAGGCATCGGGCAGCTCGCGAATGCGCCCCACCCCGGTGAGGATATTGGCGGGGTAGTTCCAGCCCATGGTGAATGGCTGCATGTCCGGATGGTTCATCGTCTTCTTCTCCTGGGCGGTGCTGCCCGTTCAGGCATGCTTGAGGTGGAAGGACTTGGGCCGCGTCAGCGTCTCGTAGCCCAGCCGAGACAGGGAGCAGCCTCGCCCCGACTGCTTGACGCCGGTCCAGGCCAGTTCGGGATCGAGGTAGTCGCAGCGATTGGTGAAGACGGTGCCGGCATCCAGTCGACGGGCCAGCGCCTCGCCCACGGCCTTGTCGCGGGTGAACACCGCCGCGGTGAGGCCGAAGTCGCTGTCGTTCATCAATGCGACGGCTTCGTCATCGGAGTCCACCGCCATGATGCCCACCACCGGGCCGAAGCTCTCCTCGGTCATGACTCGCATCGAGTGGTCGACACCGGTGAGTACCTGGGGCGCCAGGTAGGCGCTGCCCGGTACCGAGAGCGGGTAGTCGCCGGGATCGATCCAGGCCCTGGCCCCTGCCGCCACCGCCTCTTCGATCTGGCCACGCACGAAATCCGCCGCCGCCGGCCGCACCAGCGGGCCCAGGGTGGTGGCGGGATCGGTGGGATTGCCCAGCCTGAGCTGCCTGACCCAGGCCACGGCACGCTCGACGAAGGCATCGAAGATCTCGCGATGCACGTAGAGGCGTTCGATACCGCAGCAGCTCTGGCCCGAATTGAAGAAGGCACCATCCATCACCCCGTCGACGGCGGCATCCAGATCCACGTCGCCACGGATATAGGCGGGGTCCTTGCCGCCCAGCTCTAGCCCGGTGGCAATGAATTGCCCGGCGACGTTGCGTTCGACCATCTCACCGCCGGGCACCGACCCGGTAAAGGAGACATGGGCAATGCGACGGTCCTGGATCAGCCTTCGGTGGCATCGTGCGACAAGTGCAGGTGCTGGAAGACGCCTTCCGGCAGACCGGCCTCGTCGAAGGCCTCCTGGAATCGTTCGGCGCACAGCGGTGTCTGCGCCGAGTGCTTGAGTATCACTGTGTTGCCGGCCATGATTGCCGGCACCACGGCATTCACCGCCGTCATGAAGGGAAAGTTCCAGGGTGCGACGATGAACGAGACCCCCAGCGGCTCGCGGGTGATGTAGCGGGAGAAACCGGGCTTGTCGCCAAGCACGATGGGGGCCAACGCCTCGTCCGCCAGCGCGATCATGGTCCGCGCGCGCTCCTCGAAGCCACCGATCTCACCTGCCGCCGCAGCGATCGGCCGGCCCATCTGCCAGGTCAGCTCCTCTGCCAGGGCGTCGCGGCGCGCCACGAAGGCATCCACCATGCGCGAACAGTACCGGGCCCGCTCGGACAGGGGCACCTCGCGCCAGGCGCGCTGGGCCGTTACCGCCCGCGCCAGCGTCGCCTCCATCAGGGCCGGATCGGCCTGCTCCCGCTCCACATAGACGGAGCCATCCACCGGTGAAATCGTCTTCTGTATGGGCATACTCTTCTTTTCCTTCCAATAGCGAGAGCCAGATCCGGCACGCGGCTACCCCGTCGGCAGTCTCTCGCGAAGACGCTGTAAACCCCTCCCTGGGCGCTCCATTCTTCATCCCTGAAGAATGAGCTTCGCTCATGCCTGCCCCCGGCGCCGCTCATCAGCATGTGTGCAGCCAGTGCGGATTAAATGATTTCAAAATAGCGATCCAACTCCCAGTCAGTAATGTGCCTGCGGAACTGCCGCTCCTCCCACTCCCGTGTCGCCGCGAAGTGCTCAACGAAGTCATCGCCGAACACCTCACGGGCCGGGCCTGACGCCTTCAAGCGCTGGGCGGCTTCCCAAAGCGTCTGCGGCAATGCCTGGCTGGGGGGATGGGTCAACTCATAGGCATTGCCGACCACCGCCTCCGAGGGTTCGAGTCGCTGTTCGATGCCATGCAGGCCGGCACCGATCGCCGCGGCCAGGGCCAGGTAGGGGTTGGCGTCGGCACTCCCCAGGCGATATTCCACCCGCTGCGACTTGGCGCTGCCGGGTATCACCCGCAACGCCGTGGTGCGGTTCTCCACTCCCCAGGTGGCGTCGGTGGGCGCCCAGAAGCCGGGAATCAGCCGGGTATAGCTGTTGACGGTGGGGGCGAACATGGCGAGGAATTCCGGCATCAGCTGCTGCTGGCCGGCCACGAAATGACGCTGGATATCACTCATCTGGTGTGGCTTGTCGGCATCGAAGAAGGCCGACGCACCGCTGTCGGCGTGATTGAGCGACAGATGAATATGACCGCTCTGGCCGGGGTAGTCCGGCGACCATTTGGCCATGAAGGTGGCCATCAGGCCGCGACGCTGCGCCCAGACCTTGGTGAACGTCTTGAACAGGGCCCCCTTGTCGCCGGCGGCCAAGGCCTCGTCGACGCCGATGGCCGCTTCCAGCACGCCGGGGCCGGTTTCGGTATGCAGCCCTTCGATAGGGAAATCCATCGCCTCGGATAGAGCCAGCAGTTCATGGTAGAGCTCGCTGTGCACTGAACTCCTGAGCATCGAATAGCCCATCATGTCCGGCGTCAGCGGCTTGAGGTTACGAAAACCCTTCTCCCGGACCGATTCCGGCGTCTCCTGGAACAGGAAGAACTCGTACTCCAGGGCGCCATTGGCAGTGAAGCCCATGTCACGGGCCCTGGCCAGCACCCGCCGAAGCAGCCCGCGAGGACAGATCGCCTCGGCAGGACCGGTGAACTCGGCGAGAAACAGCAGCATGTCGCCTTCGCAGGCGAGATCGCGACAGCTGCCGGGAAGAATTCTGAGACCGGCATCCGGGTAGCCCGTATGCCAGCCGGTGTAGTTGACGTTGTCGTAGAGCACATCCTTGCTGTCCCACCCCAGCACCACATCACAGAAGGCGAAGCCCTCCTCCAGGGCGTGGAAGAACTTGTCACGGCGCATGTACTTGCCGACCATGATCCCATCGATATCGAACAGGCCGACCTTGACGTGGCTCAGGCCACGCTCCTCGACGATGCGCCGGGCATCCTCCGCACTCTTGATCTCTCTTGCCTGCAGTCGGCTCATGGTCACTCCCTCTGCTACCTTATTGTTGTTTCTCGATACCCCGTCGATGGCTGAACGGGGCAGGCAGCCATCGCCGCCTGCCCCCCAGATTCACTGGCTGACGCTCAGCTATAGCGGTAGGGAGGACCTGCCTGCTGCATGGTCTTCCGGTAATTCTTGAGAATCTGCACCACCCGCGCGTTGCGATCGCTCTGGGCGGCGATCTCGTCCCAGAACTCCAGCGCCGCATCCTCCAGGGTCTGCCACTCCTCCTCTGGAATCGAGGTCAGCTCCAGTTTGCCACCGGTGGTGCGATAGTGCGCCTCCCCCCACCAATACCAGTGCTGCCGGTAGTAGTGGGAATTGTCCATGCAGAGCTTGAACAGCATCTGCAGGTGCTCGGGCACCTCGTTCCAGCGATCGGAGTTGGCAAAATAGGAGCCGGCCCAGGCGCCGGAAATGTTGTTGGTCAGGTAGTAGTT
>NZ_AZQX01000102.1:0-5694 GCF_000568385.1 Halomonas sp. BC04 | reverse complement strand
CTCCCGAGGGCGCCCTGGCCTACTTTGTCGGCCACAGCGATGAATACAGCGAAGACAGCGGCTTTGCCCTGAAGGGCTGGCAGGAAGTCACCATCGACAACGCCGCCATCTTCATCAGCGGCGACACGGCGCTGACCATGGGCAACGTCTCGATTCTGGATGCCGACGGCAATACCACCACCGTGGACAAGACCTGGGGCTACCACCTGGACGACGACGGCGCCCTGCGCATCGTGCTGCACCACTCCTCCCTGCCCTTTACCGGCGACGAGTAAGCGTCCGGCAGAAACGAAAAGCCCCCAAGCCTGGTAAGAGGTTGGGGGCTAGGGAAATGCTACGACAAACTACCTTACAGGATGGATTGGGCTTTGCGGCGTGCCGACCCAGCGCCAGACGTTGACGCCTGAGCGGCTGTCTTGAATGCCGCCACGATACAGGGGAAGATCAAACGCGGTTGGCAATTGCGGCCGGTAATGAGGGTCGTATAAGAACGTAAAAACCGAGGGGAACTATGCGCCCGCTTTTCCTGTTGCAAACGCCGATCTCTGAGAAGACGGGCCGAGGATCCTTACGGCTGGGCCGGCCAACTGCAAGACCAGAGCCGTGCCAGGCGTTAAGCGACGCATTGCGATGATCCGCTTCTGGTTCGAGTTCCACCCCCTGTTGATCCTTCTGCTCCTGCTGATTCTATTTCTGTCTTCCGGGGCCTTGATCCACTGGCTCCAGTTTCATTCTCCCCTCAGCGCTCGCCTCAAGCTGGCGCCCTCGGCTTGCCGACCTTCGTGGCCGTTTCGACCTTGTTTGCGCTGTTCGCTGCCTTCCTGCTCGCTGACACCATGGACCGGAAGGATCGAGCGTCCCAAGCCGTCCAAACCGAAAGTGCGGCGATCTTCGGACTCGGCGTCGCCAGTGAAACGACAGTGGCCAGCGGAGGGAGGATCCGCGCGGCGATTCTCGAGTACGCTGACTCGGTGGTGGAGAATGAATGGCAGCGCCTGCTCCAGGAAAGCGGCAGCAGCAGGACGGAACAGGCGCTGCTCGAACTGTTACGCGCCGTTCGAGACGCCGCGAACGATAAGGGCCTCTCCGCCTCGGCCCATGGCCAGATGCTGTCTCTGGCACAAGACATTGTCGACGCGCGGACAGATCGCATCGCCATTGTGGCCAATCATTACCAGCAATTTTCGTGGAGTGCCTTGTTCCTGCTCGGCTTCCTGACGCAATTTGTGATGGGCATGGGATTCCTCGACCGGGCGTCCGCGAACCGGCACGCGATTGTTGTCTTCAGCCTCGCTGCGGTCGTCGCCCTGTGGCTGATTGCCATCCAGGACAATCCCTTCCGGGGAGCGGTCCAGGTGTCACCCGAGGCCATCGAACAGGCGGTAAGCGCCTGGCGCGATTGAGTCCGATTAGAAACTGGCCAGCCCGAGGAACCACTCCAAGCGCGCCTGTTCCTCCTGCAACGCTGAGTCGAGCGCAGCATCGCGTGTGGCACGTCCGCTCACATAGCCCGGCTGCAACTGCAGCTGCCCGTCACGCACGGCGGCATTGGCCCAACCGATGACCTACCGCCCCTACCTGGCAGATTCGATGATGACTCGCATCATCCTTATGCGGCAGTCCGTGCGTACCCTGTATTACGGAAGCCATCTTCAGTGGCCTTTATCTCATCACCGTAACCGAGCGTTACGCCAAGGACAATGCCAACCAAGGCATAGGGATGACTTGGGTCATGCGGGACTTTGCTGTTCGCCGGGAAGGCTCCTGGCAATAGCCGCGTCGTTTATCCGGGGGCGCCTCGGCGCCCCGGGGTGCGGGCTAATGAATACCAGGCGTGCAACTCAGTGCCAGCTACCTTTGCCACCGCCAACACCAATGACGGTGGAAACTGCCCCCGACTGGAAGTGGCCCAGCAATTTGCTGTGGCTGTCGAAGTACAGGATGCTCAGGTAGACCGGCGTGCCCTGGAACTCGAAGCTCACCGTATCGCGATAGAGCCGGTCGAGATCGTCGGTGTAGACGTGCCCGAAGAGGGCACCGCCGCCGGGTGAGGAGGCACCACCGGCATGGCCGTCGAAGGTCTTGCCATCGGTGATGTTCACCTGGAACTTCAGGTAGAAGATCATGCTGGCCACACTGCCGTTAGCGGGGGAAGTGGCCGCATCACCTCGGTATCACCGCAAGCGCTGCAAAGGGCCGTCCGACGCGCAACGGATCACTTCGGTATCAGCTCACCTTGTCCCCTTGGTAACGGCGTCAGATTGGGGGATTCTTGGGTAAATCATCGCCTAGGAAGCCTCTTCATGGACACTACACCGCTACGGGTTGCCATCATTGGCGGCGGGGTCTCCGGCCTGTCGCTGGCCTACTACTTACAGAAGCAAGGCGGCGAGGCTGCCCGGCCGATCGAGGTCAACATCTTCGAGCGCAAGGCCACCCTGGGCGGCAACGCCGAGACGGTGTGGGTCGACCTGGGCAATCGCCGTCACCCGGGTAAGCCTGACTCGCCCTACCGGCGCTGGGCCGACCTGGGGGTCAATGACGTCAATCTGGCCACCTACCACCGCCTGCGCACGATCCTCGGCGAGATCGGCGAACTGGAGCGCATGAAGCCACTGGAGAATACCGAGAGCTATTTCAGCCGTGACGGAAGTATCGCCCTGACCGACGATAGGGAGCTGTTCCGCGGCGTCAGCGACCCGGCCCACGATCTGAGCCAGGTCGATGGGGGCAAGCTCGCGGTGCTCATGGCCGTGGTACACCGCAGCGCCATCGAGCTGGTGGAGAGCCGGCGCATTACGCCGCGCTACACGGTGGATGACTTCTTCGACGCCTGCGTCGCCACGCCCGCCGAAATGCTGGCCGCTGCGGCGGAGGAGCTGGGTGTCACCATCGATTGGCAGGATCCGGCGCTGCCGGCCCGGCTGGAGCGACTACGCCACACCATCTATTACCCGCGCATCTCGGCCATGTACTTCGCCGACGACCGCGGCCCGGGCGGTATGCCGCTGCAGGCCCCCTTCGAGTATTACCGCATTCAGGAGGGCGGCTCGCCCCCGGACCGCCGCTACTTCGAGCACGGGTCCCAGCACTGGCTGGAGGCCCTGGCCGCCCATGTCACCGACCCGAGTACACCGGGGCCCCGGGTGGAGATCCTGCGCGGAATCGAGGTGGAGGCCAGCCTCTCACCCCAGGGTGTGACGCTGACCGAGCGGGCTCCCGGTGAAGACCGCTGGGAGGCCGACCTGCTGATCATGGCCACCCATGCCGAAGATGCCCTGCCGCTGCTGACGTTCGGCGACGGGCTGAGCGACACCCATCGGGAGCTGCAGCATATCCTCGGCAAGGTGCGCTACACCCGCAGCTTCAGCGTCTGTCATACCGCTGCCGCCCGACTGCCACCCAATCGCAACCTGTGGCGCACCTACAATATCGAAGTGCGGAACCCCGAAGACACCTTCTTCCCCTACCGAATCGACTATGTGGCCAATCGCCACCAGAATGACGCGGAGAACCCCGCCTACAACCAGGCCGGCCTGCCCCAGTACTTCGTCTCCCTGGTGGACGACCTCAACCGGATTCCCCGTCGCGAGATGCTGGAACGGCGACCCTCTCCCCTGGACGGCCCCTCGGCGCTGGCGGCCGCGGCACCCGGCGAGGCTGGCTACCGGGACCGGCTGCCGCCGCTGGACAGCGACCTGGAGGCCAAGGCCTGGACCCTGTTCAAGCACAACGTGCTGGATGCCGACTGCCTGGAAGCGCAAGAGGAGATCGCGCGCTATAACCAGACCACCGCCCGCAGGCGCTTCGAGGGCCGCCAGGACGTGTGCCCGCTGCTGTTTGCCGGCGGCTGGACTCGCGGTGCCGGCCTGCAGGAGCAGTGCCTGGAACAGTCGGCGCAGGTCGTCGAGCTGCTGCTGGGGAAAGCGGAGCGTCGGGCCGATCCCCTGCGGCTAGTGCCGACTGGCAGCCAGGCGAGGCAGCGTCATCCGCAGGCCCGCAGCTTCACCTCGGTACCAACTGGCTCGTAAGGTTTCCAGGGCGCGCTCCTCGACGCTCTTTGCGACGCTCTTTGCAACAGTATCCAGCCAATCGGCGTGGGCCTCGATCAGGGCCCGGTGGTGCTCGCCCCAGGCGCAGGGCTCCGCCGCCATCAGCTGGGTCAGGCGCTCGGCATAATGGCGGGCCGCGTCGGGTCGCTGGTCGAGCAGGCTGACCTCCGCCGCCGCGATCAGGAAGCGGTAGCCGTTATGCCCCACGCAGCCCGCGTCCAGAAGCGCTTCGCCCTGTTTCAGGGTCGCCGAGCGAGCTTCGGGATCCTCTTCCAGCAGCGCCCGGGTGCCCAGCACCCAGGGGCCGATAAAGGCCTGCATCCCATGCTGCTCCACCAGCTGCCAGGCACGCTCGATGCTGGCTCGCGCCTCTGCCGGTCGTCCGGTGATCAGTTCGACCCGGGCGCGGCTCTCCAGCAGAAAGGCCTCGAAGCGCCAAGAGCCCAGGCCGCGAGCCACCGCCAGCGCCTGTTCCACCTGCTCGTCGGCCCCCTGGGGATCACCCTGGGAAAGCAGGATCCAGCCCGCCGTGAGCCGCGCCACCACCTCGGCACGCCGATTGCCGACCCGCTTGCCCAGCTCGGCGGCGTCGAAGCAGTCGGCCAGCGCCGCCTCGGTCTGGTTGGCATAGATGCGGGCCGTGCCCAGCATGAAGAGGTTGGAGGCCTCCAGGTCGGCGTGGCCATGGGTCCGGCAAAGCGATACGCAGTGGTCGAACAGCTCGAGGGTGCTGTGCATCTGCCCCTGGGCATAGTGGGCATCGCCAAGCCCGCTCAGGGCCTGGATCTCGGTGCGCACGTCGCCGCCATGGCGGGCCTGCTCCAGGGCCCGGGTGTGATAGGCCCGGCTGGTGGCAAAATCGCCCCGGGGGAAGTAGAGGTTGCCCTTGAGATAGAGCGCCTCGGCCAGGGGCAAGGGGTCTTCCAGCGCCTCGGCCAGGGGCAGCAGGCCATCGAGTATCGCTTCCTCCGCCTCCAGAGCATCGAGCATGTTAAGCACCCGGGCCAGCCACAGGTCGGCGGTGATGCGCTGACGCTCCTCCCGGGCATAGGCACGGGCCGCCTCGAAGTGCTCCCGAGCCGCCTGGATACGACCGGTCGCCATCGCCACCTGGCCCTGCAGCAGCACCAGCCGGTACTCATCCTTCGGCGCATAATCGATGGACCAGCACTGCTTCAGCAGCGCCAGGGCTTCCTCATGCCGGTAGCGGGCCATTTCCGCCGCCACCGCCTGCAGGAAGGCGTTCGGTGCCTCCAGGGATCGCGCACGGTGAAGGTGGCGCGCGCGCAGCCCCGGCTCCGCCTCGCCATAGAGCTCGGCCAGGCGCAGATGCAGGCGGTCGCGCTGTATCTTGGGAATGCCTTCGTAGATCCCTTGCAGGATCAGGTCGTGCATGAAGCGGTAGCTGCCCTCTTCCAGGGGGCGTACCAGGCTGTAGCGCTGGGGAAGTTCGGGTCGATAGTCGGCCTGCCCCAGCACCTCCTGCAGCAATGCCAGGGAAAAGCGCTGCCCCATGACGGCGGCGATGCACATGGCCCGGCGATCCAGGTCGGTGAGCTGGTCCAGCTTGCTCTGTACCAGGTTGGCGAGGCTGGCCGGCAAGCTGCGATGGGGATGGAACAGCAGCAGTTGGGTCAGAAAC
>NZ_AZQX01000101.1:0-12184 GCF_000568385.1 Halomonas sp. BC04 | reverse complement strand
CACGACGCCGTGGCCTGGGGCTTCGCCCGGGCCGCCGATGCGCTGGGCGTGGATCTGTTGCAGAACACCGAGGTCACCGGCTTCAAGATTCGCGACGGTCGCGTCTTTGGCGTGCACACCAACCGTGGCGACATCGAGGCGAAGACCGTGGGCTGTGTGGCGGCGGGCAACTCCGGGGTGCTGGCAAAGATGGCCGGCTTCCGCCTGCCCATCGAGTCACACCCGCTGCAGGCGCTGGTCTCCGAGCCGCTCAAGCCCATTCTCGATACCGTGGTGATGTCCAACCACGTGCACGGCTATATCAGCCAGACCGACAAGGGCGACCTGGTGATCGGTGCCGGCATCGATGGCTACAACGGCTATGGCCAGCGCGGCAGCTACCCCACCGTGGAGCACACCCTGCAGGCCATCGTCGAGATGTTCCCCATTTTCTCGCGGGTGCGCATGAACCGCCAGTGGGGCGGCATCGTCGACACCTGCCCGGACGCCTGCCCGATCCTCTCCGCCACGCCGGTGAAGGGGCTCTACTTCAACTGCGGCTGGGGCACCGGCGGCTTCAAGGCCACCCCGGGCTCGGGGCATGTCTTCGCCTGGACCCTGGCCAAGAACCAGGCACATCCGCTGGCGGCCCCGTTCTCCATCGACCGTTTCCATACCGGGGCCTTGGTTGACGAGCACGGCGCAGCCGGCGTCGCGCATTGAGAACTCAGTGAGAACAGGCGCTTCGAGATGAGCGCCGGGGGCAAGGCGAAGCGAGGGTCTTTTGCCATGGATGGCAAAAGTAGCGCCCAGGGATGGGTTCACAGCGCCCTCGCGCAGGCTTGTCGCCGGAGAAGCTCATCGGATGCCGGATTGTGAAAGTCTCTCCAAGGGAGAACCACCATGTTTCTGATCTACTGCCCCTACTGCGAGGAGTACCGCGAGGAAGAGGAGTTCCACGCCAAGGGCCAGGCGCATCTCGCCCGCCCGGCGGACCCCGAGGCCTGCTCCGACGAGCAATGGGGCGACTACCTGTTCTTCCGTGACAACCCGCGCGGCATCCACCACGAGCTGTGGGTCCACGCCGTCGGCTGTCGCAAGTTCTTCAACATCACGCGCAATACTGTGACCTACGACATATACGAGACCTACAAGATCGGCGAGTCGCCGTGCTTCACCGCTGAGCATCCCGAAGGCAAGCCCGCCGAGCAGGTCGCCGCTGAGAAAGTCGCCGCCGAGGCGGAAGCGGTTTCGCGTCAGGAAGGAGTCAAGGCATGAGCCAGTCGCTGAAACAGCCCAATCGTCTGCGTGAGGGCGGTCGCATCGATCGCGCTCGCACGCTGAGCTTCACCTTCAACGGCAAGCAGTACCAGGGCCATGCCGGCGACACCCTGGCCTCGGCGCTGCTGGCCAACGGGGTGGATATCGTCAACCGCAGCTTCAAGTATTCGCGGCCCCGCGGTATCGTCGCCGCCGGCGCCGAGGAGCCCAATGCGCTGGTCCAGCTGGGCAGCACCGAGGCCGCCCAGGTGCCCAACGTGCGCGCCACCCAGCAGGCGCTGTTCGACGGGCTCACGGCACAGAGCACCAACGGCTGGCCCAACGTCCAGCGCGATGTCATGAGCCTGGTGGGCAAGCTGGGCGGGCGCTTCATGCCGCCGGGCTTCTACTACAAGACCTTCATGGCTCCGGCCTCCATGTGGATGACCTATGAAAAGTTCATCCGCAAGGGCGCGGGGCTGGGTCGCAGCCCCATGGAGCGTGATCCCGACAGCTACGACCATCTCAACCAGCACTGCGATCTGCTGGTCATCGGCGCCGGCCCCGTGGGCCTCACGGCGGCGCTGACCGCTGCGCGCAGCGGTGCCCGGGTGATTCTCTGCGACGAGCAGGAGGAGATGGGTGGCTCGCTGCTCGACAGCCGTGAGACCCTCGACGGCCTGCCTGCGACCCAGTGGGCCGCACAGGTGCGGGAGGAGCTSGCCGGGCWCGGCAACGTCACCCTGCTGGCCCGCACCACCGCCCACGGCTACCACGACCACCACTTCGTGACCCTGCACGAGCGGCGTACCGAGCATCTCGGCGAGACCGCCCCGCTGGTCGACGGCTACCGCCCCAGCCGGTCGCGGATGCATCGCGTTCGAGCCGGTCAGGTACTGCTGGCCACCGGCGCTCACGAGCGGCCGCTGGTCTACGCGGGCAACGACGTGCCGGGCAACCTGGTCGCCGGCGCGTCTCCACCTATATCCGCCGCTACGGAGTGGTGCCGGGTAACAAGCTGGTGCTCTCCACCAGCAACGATTACGCCTATCGCACTGCCCTGGACTGGCTGGATGCCGGTCGCGAGGTGGTGGCCATCGTCGATGCACGCCAGGCGCCGGACGGCGAGCTGGTGGCACAGGCCCGCGCCCGTGGCATTCGCGTCATCGAAGGGGCGGCCGTACTGGAAGCCAAGGGCAGCACCCGRGTGAGTGGCGCCCGCGTCGCCACCATCGACCCCGCGGCCTTCACGGTCACCGGCCCGGCCGAGACCCTGGCCTGCGACACCATCGCCAGTTCCGGCGGCTACAGCCCGGTGATCCACCTGGCCTCCCACACCGGCGCGCGACCCACCTGGAGCGACGACGTTCTCGGCTTCGTGCCGAGCCTGGTGAAGGGCGTACACGCTGCCGGCAGCGCTCGGGGGATCCACGACCTGACCGAGGGTCTGGCCGACGGCATGGCCAAGGCCTGCGAGGCGCTCTCCGCGCTGGGCAAGTCTGCCGACGTTATCGCGCTGCCCCAGGTCGATGCCATTCGTGAAGGGGCCGCCTGCGCGCTCTATCAGGTACCCCACGAGAAGCCGACCCTGCGCGCGCCCAAGCAGTTCGTCGACCTGCAGAACGACGTCACCGCGGCGGCCATCGAGCTGGCCACCCGCGAGGGCTTCGAGTCCATCGAGCACGTCAAACGCTACACCGCCATGGGCTTCGGTACCGACCAGGCAAGCTCGGCAATATCAACGGTATGGCCATCGCTGCCCGCTGCCTGGGCAAGTCGATCCCCGAGGTGGGCACCACGGTATTCCGGCCCAACTACACGCCGGTCACCTTCGGCGCCATCGCCGGCCGCCATTGCCGCGACCTCTTCGACCCCGAGCGTTACACCGCCATGCACCAGTGGCACGTGGAAAACGGCGCCGAGTTCGAGGACGTGGGCCAGTGGAAGCGCCCCTGGTATTTTCCACAAACGGTCAACGGCAAGCAGGAGACCATGCATGATGCCGTGACCCGCGAGTGCCTGGCGGTGCGCGAGAAGGTCGGCATCCTCGATGCCTCCACGCTGGGCAAGATCGACATCCAGGGGCCGGATGCCCGGGAGTTCCTCAACCGCATTTACACCAACAAGTGGACCAAGCTCGAAATCGGCCGTGCCCGCTACGGGCTGATGTGTCGGGAAGACGGCATGCTGATGGACGACGGCACCACCAGTTGCCTGGGTGAGAACCACTTCCTGATGACCACCACCACCGGCGGTGCCGCCGGGGTGATGGAGTGGCTGGAGTTGTGGCACCAGACCGAGTGGCCGGAGCTGAACGTTACCTTCACCTCGGTGACCGACCACTGGGCGACCATGACCATCACCGGGCCGGAGGCGCGCAACCTGCTCGCCGAGATCACCGACATCGATCTCGATCGTGACACCTTCAAGTTCATGGACTGGCGCGAGGGCAAGGTGGCCGAGGTGCCGGCACGGGTGTTCCGCATCTCCTTCACCGGCGAGCTCGCCTATGAGATCAACGTCCAGGCCAACTACGCCCTGCATGTCTGGAAGACCCTGTTCCAGCACGGCGAGAAGTACGGCCTGACGCCCTATGGCACCGAGACCATGCACGTCCTGCGCGCCGAGAAGGGCTTTATCATCGCCGGCCAGGACACCGACGGTTCGGTGACCCCGGAGGACCTGGGGATGCAGTGGGCTATCGGCTATGACAAGCCCTACTCCTGGGTGGGCAAGCGGGCCCTGTCGCGCTCCGATACCCGGCGCACCAACCGCAAGCAGCTGGTTGGCCTCAAGCCAAGGACCCGACGGTGGTGCTGGAGGAGGGCGCCCAGATCGTCTTCGATCCCGACCACGCCATCCCCATGCCCATGATGGGTCATGTGACCTCGAGCTACTACAGCCCGACCCTCAGGAGCGGCTTTGCCCTCGCCGTGGTCAAGGGCGGCCAGTCGCGCATGGGTGAGACCGTCTACCTGCCCATGGCCGACGGCAAGACCCACGCCGCGGAAATCGTCGGCCCGATCTTCTACGACCCCAAGGGAGCGCGCCAGCATGTCTGAACAAACCGCCAACTGGTTCAACCTCTACGACGCTCGCCCCGACACCGAGGTGCCGGCCGAGTCCCCGCTGGCCTGGTCCTACCAGAACAGCGGCCTCCCGAGCGTCAGCCAGAAGAGCCGCGTGGTGCTGCGCGAGCGGGCCATGCTCGGCCACCTGATCCTGCGCGGCGGCGCCATCGTACTCGACGAGGCCGTGCGCCAGGTGCTCGGCTTCGGCCTGCCGGGGCGTCCCAACGCGCTCAGCCAGGACGACAGCGGCGAGCGCTCGATCCAGTGGCTCTCGCCGGACGAGTGGCTGCTGATCGTCCCCGGTGGCGAGGAGTTCGCCCTTGAGGGTAAGCTGCGCGAGGCCTTGGGTGACGCCCACTACGCCATCGTCAACGTCAGCGGCGGCCAGACCCTGATCGAGCTCGAGGGAGAGTATGCACGGGAACTCCTGATGAAATCGACGCCCTACGACGTCCACCCCGACGCCTTCCCGGTGGGCAAGGGCGTCACCACGGTGTTCGCCAAGGCCAACCTGATCCTGCGTCGCCCTACCGAGGGTCGCTGGGAACTGGTGCTGCGTAGAAGCTTTGCCGATTACTGCTATCGCTGGTTGCTGGACGCCGGCGCGGAATACACCATCGGCGTCGAGGCCTGACAGTGGCGGGGCCGGCAGCCGCCGGCCCCTTCGGGAGAGCAAACCATGCAAGACAACAATCGCTGGGTTCTGACGGCCCAGTGTCCGAGCCGACTCGGCACTGTGGACGTGGTGACACGTTTTTTGAAGGAGCAGCGCTGTTATATCACCGAGCAGCAATCCTTCGATGACAGCTTGAGCGGCCAGTTCTTTATTCGCACGGAATTCAGGCCGGAAGCCGAGGGATTCGATGCCAAGACGTTCCAGGCCGGGTTTGCCGAGCGCGCCGCCGAGTTCGAGATGACCTTCGAGCTGACGCCGCCGGGCCGTTGCCTGCCGGTGGTGATCATGGTCTCCAAGGCTGACCACTGCTTGAACGACCTGCTCTATCGCTATCGCACCGGCCAGTTGCCGATCGATATCCGTGCCATCGTCTCCAACCACCCCGACCTGGGGCCGCTGGCGGAGTGGCACGGTATTCCCTACCACCACTTCCCGGTCACGCCGGAGACCAAGCCCGAGCAGGAGGCGCAGGTGGGGGAGGTGGTCGATGCGACCGGCGCCGAGCTGGTGATCCTGGCCCGCTACATGCAGGTGCTCTCCAGTGAGATGTGCACCAGGCTCTCCGGCCGGGCGATCAATATCCACCACTCGCTGCTGCCGGGCTTCAAGGCGCGCGCCCCTACCACCAGGCCTACGAAAAGGGTGTGAAGCTGGTCGGTGCCACCGCCCACTACATCAACGACGACCTGGACGAGGGGCCGATCATCACCCAGGGCGTGGAGCCGGTGAGTCATACCGACTACCCGGAGGATCTCGTCGCCAAGGGGCGCGACATCGAATGCCTCACCCTGGCCCGGGCGGTGGCCCTGCACGTGGAGCGGCGGGTCTTCCTGCATGCCAGCCGCACCGTGGTCTTCGACCGTTAGCGACCCGATGGGAATGACATAGGGGCGGTGCAACTCTGTGGGTTGCCCAATTTCCTGGTGACTCCTGATTAGTTAAGCGTTTTCTGATCGATTGAAGCGTCGGGTGACGTGAAACAGATCAAGACGCTAAGCATTAAAGATGGGTAAAATCCCTGCCGATAATCAAAAAACGATACCGCTCTGGGCAGGGGGAGCATGAACGGAACAATACGTTGTTTGGCTTTTTGCATGGCCGGGCTGTGGAGCGCTGGGGTGCAGGCCAATTTCGAGCCTTCCTCGACGCTGGAGGAGGGCATGGAGCCGGCGTTTTCTCAGGCCGGATTCCTCTATTCGCTCGATGCCATGGCGATGCCGGCCGGCTTGGCAGCGGATGAGGTCTGGGTCAGTGTGGACCTCAAGGGTCGCCTGGTGACGGTCTACCGGGGTGAGTATGTGATGAAGCGGATCGAGCATCTGGCCTACGGGGCCGGGGGCGCGGCCCCGTTGCGGGCGAAGGGAAGCTCCATGACGCCACTGGGTGAGTTCCGTGTAGATCGGATCAACCGTGCCTCGCGCTTCGGTCTCTTCTTCGGTATCGACTATCCCAATGCCGAGGTGGCCTCCGAAGCGCTGCGTATCGGCAAGATCACATCCGAGGAGTATCACTATATCGAAGCCTACCGGGCACGCCATGGCAGGGCACCGCACACCACGGCCCTCGGCGGCCTGATCGGCCTGCATGGGCTGGGTAGTGGCGATCCCGATGTGCACCGAAGCTTCGACTGGACGGAAGGGTGTGTCGCCGTCGACAACTACCAGATCCGTGCGCTGGACCCCTGGCTTAACATAGGCACTCGGGTCGTGATTCGGGGCTAATCCGGCTGAGGAAGGAAGTGCGTGGTATTGACGCAGAGGCGGTCACGCCCCTGATGCTTGGCGTGATAGAGGCTGTCGTCGGCACGCTGGATGATCTGCCACGGATCGCGGTCGCTGTCTCGGAGCTCGCTGAGCCCCAGGCTCAGCGTGTAGCGGATCAAGCCGGCATCGGTCTGCACGATATGCGCCCGATTGAGCTCGAGGATGCGCTGAGCCACCAGGTAGGCCTCCTCGAGGCTCGTTTCAGGTAGCACCACCACGAACTCTTCACCGCCGTAGCGGGCGAGGTGGTCCTGGGTGCGAAGCCCGCTGCGGGTCACCCTGACGATCTCCTTTAGCACCTGGTCGCCCACCAGGTGGCCGAACTCATCGTTGACCTGCTTGAAGTTATCCACATCCATCAGGATGACCGTTAGCGCATGGCCAGCGCGCCGTGAGCGTTGAAACTCCTGATGCAGTTGCTGCTCGAAGAGGCGTCGATTCCCAGCCCCTGTCAACCCATCCTGATCGGCCAGTCGCTGCAGCGCCGCTTCGGCCTCCCGACGCCGTTGGACCTCCTCCTTCAGTCGTCGGTTGGTGATGAACAGATAGCCGGCAAGCCCGGCCACGACTGTCACCCCGCTTATGATGGGCAGAAGCCAGCGCCAGAGCTTGAGCAGCAGGGTGGCAATGCCCGGGGGGTCTGGCCGGAACAGGAAGCTGTCCAGATCATAGGCATCGATCATGCCCATGGCCTGGTAGAGGTTGCCGATACTCTGCCAGCGCTGCGGGTTGCTGTAGCCGATCTCGATCAGGTCTGGCTGCATCAGCTCTCGAATCTGCTCGGCCTCATGCAGCAGCAGGTCGCGATCGATATCACCATGTCGCCTGGGGTACTCCGCCAGGATCAGGTCCACGGTCTCCTCGGTGTTTTCAAAAGCATACAGCCAGCCCCGGATGGCGGCCTCACGGAAGGCTGTGACACGTTCGGGGTGCTGCTCCAGCATTGCCTGGCGGGTGAAGAGCAGGTCGCCATAGAAATCAATGCCGTAGTCGGCAGGTCGGATGACCACCGGTTCTTCGCCCTGGCGACGAACGTGATAAGGGCCATCGGTCGAGTAGGCCGGTATCAGCTGTGTCAGGCCTGAGTAGAGGTCCTGCAGGTTCCAGCTCGGTGCCGAGTTGTCCAGCGCCTCGATGTCGACCCCGGCGGCGAGGAAGGTGGCCAGCGTTTCGGCACTGATACGCTCATCCACCCCCGGCAGCGTGACGCTGATGGGGCGATGGCCGATCTCCTCCAGCCGCGAGAAGCCGAAGCGCTCCAGGGTCAGGAATACCAGCGGCGATCGTTGCATGATATTGGCCACCACCAGCACCGGCTCGCCGCGGGCATGATGCATGAGCAGGTCCGAGCGGGACACGCCGAAGTCGGCCTGGCCGCTCACGACTTCCCGCACTGGATCCAACGCTTGTCCGGGAGAGGCGTAGCCACCGTCACGGATCTCGACATCGAGGCCGACTTCCTGGAAGTAACCCTGCGCCTTGGCCGCGTAGTAGCCGGCAAACTGAAACTGGTGATACCACAGCAGCTGCAGGGAGACCGGCGTCAGCGGCGCCTGACTGGCCGGTAGTGGCCGCGGTGAGGCAAGCAGGCCCAGTGCCAGCAGCAGCGTGACACACACAGTCAGGAGGCACCTGCCGGAACGCTTGGGCATAGTTGCCCCCAATGGGATAGATGACTCACCAAGTGTAACCAGAATGATACGGGAAGACAGCTGTTCTGGGGCGACGCTGTGGGATATGCGATGGCGTCACCCGGCGGGGCTTCGGTGATAGCGAGAGCTATGCCGTTTATTCCTCGTTTATTGGCTGATAGGGCGGCAGGTACAGCGCGTAAGCTCTGGAGCCAACACGCTGGCGCTGGGCCAGCCCAATCTGTTGCCTGCCGTGAGGCAAGGAGGAGCCGCAGCACGGCATGCTGTGACGACCCATGCTGACCTATCGATATACAAGATTCCTGGTCCTTCCAGCCGTCGTCCTGACGCTGACCGCCTGCGGCGGCGGTGGAGGCGGCGGCACCAAGCCGACCAACGACAAGGGGGTTCACGAGCCCGAGATCAAGCCCACTCGGCTGTCCCACGGAGATGGCTCCGTTCTGGTCGGCGTTGCCGATACCGGCTTTCGCATCACCCACGAGACCCTGGCCCCTTCCCTCTACGCCACGGCAAACCTGGTGGACGGAAGCGGGGATGTCAGCGGCGATGAGGACCACGGCACGGCCGTGGCATCGCTGACTACCCTGGGTACGAGCGAGCCTCAGCTCTACCTGGCCAAGGTTTCCAGCCCCGGCTCTCCCGGCCGCGCTGCGGTCAATGTGTTGGATTACAGCGTCGGCTTTCTGGCCGACGAAGGCGCACGAGTGATCAACCACAGCTGGAGCGGGCGCTATCATGCCCCCAGCCCTTCCGCCTCCTACCTGGGCGTGAAGTCACTGGACTCGCTCCAGCGGATCGTGACCAGCAATGACGGCCTGGGTTCGGTCTATGTCATCTCGGCGGGTAACGATGGCGAGGCACTGGCATCCTCCAACCCGATTCATCAGTATCAGGACATCTACGCCAGGATGCTCATCGTGGGTGGCTCCACGCTCAACAAGCAGGGCGAGCTCGTGCTCAAGGCACGGAGCAACCATCCCGGTGAGGATGACGCCTGGCAGGCGAGATTCCTGACCGCCCCCTGGGCACAGACAGCTGCCACTGCCGACCGTGATGACAGCTATGCCATTTGGGGGGGCACGTCGATAGCGGCGCCACAGGTGGCCCAGTATGCGTCGGCAATGATCGAAATGTGGCCCCATCTGGATGCCGTGACCGTATCCAAGCGACTGCTGGAAACGGCCGATCGCAGCTCTCCGCTCTATGGCGATACCAGCTGCGGCAGCGGTGGTAACGTGGATTGCGGCTTCTACTATCTTGGCCAGGGCGAAGCAGACATCGTGGCGGCACTCGAGCCGGACGGTTCGCTGGCGCTGGCTGCGGGAAGCCATGTCGATGGTGCTTCCTACTCGCCTGGGGAAAGCTTTGCACAGCTTTCCGCTGCCTATGGCGATAGCCTGGCCCAGAGCGGCGTGCTCAAGGATGTAGCGGTATTCGACAAGCTCGGGCGGGACTACCGTATCGACCTGTCGGAGCATAGCGGCTACCGCGAACAGCGCCAAAGCGTGTTGCGCGAAAATCTGGCACGCATCTCGGTTTCCTCTACACAGCGGCGGCAGACGGTCGAAAGCGACCTGGGCCCTCTGCGCTTCACCTCGAGCCTCAATGGCCATGGCGACACGCTCGCCAGTCGTTTCGATGGCAGCCTGGGCAAGAGTGCCTGGACCCTCTTTCAGTTCAGCGGTAGCGAAGTGGATCCGATGAGTGCCTACGGCGAGTCCGGTTTCATGTCGCTGCTCTCGTTCCAGGGCGGTTCGGACCTGACGAGTCCCCTGGATACCGTCAGGGGGCTGCGTACCGAATACCCCCTGAACGGGCGGCTGGATCTCGTGGCCAAGCACTGGTCCGGCGGCGCGGCCGATGAAGTGCGCCCCCTGGGTGGCAACTACCGGGCCGCTCGTACGGACGTCGGGCTGCGTGTGGGCGTCACGGATCGCATCGGAGTCACCGCTACCGTGGGCACTCTTGAAGAGTCGCATGGCCTGTTGGGTGGCCAGGGTAGCGGTGCCCTCTCGCTAGGCGAGCGCAATCGTACCGGCTTCGGTAGCCTCGTCGTCGACGCCACCCTGGGCGGGCAGTGGCAGGCGTTCGCTCATTTCGATCGCGGCTGGGGCGACGCCGAGGGTAACGGCTTCATACAGCACATCGACAACATCCGTGCCGAGGAACTGGGGATGGGGCTGCAGTGGTCTGGCGCACGCCATAGTGCTGCCCTGGCGTATCGTCAGCCCATGCGGGTCAGCGAAGCGACGGCGTCGTTGTCGGTACCGGTGGGTCGAACACTGGATGGCCGGGTGGTCCATGAAGAGCGCACGGTCGACCTTTCCCCTAGCGGGCGTCAGCAGGATATCGAACTGGGCTACCGTTTCCAGACCGTCAGGCGCGGTGTCCTGCAGCTGAACCTGAACCACACGCTGGAACCGGCGCATGATCGTGCTGCCCGCTCGGATACCGCGGCGGTACTCAACTATGAGGTGACGTTCTGAGCGGCTTGGTGCGTTAAAGGCGCCGAATCTCGATCAGATGGCCGATGATGGGGTAGCCGGCTTTCTTGGCGGCCTTTTCGGCTTCCAGCTGTGCCTCGAGTTTGGAAATGCTGCTTGAGTGGTGCTCGAAGACGCTGTCCTGCTCGAGAGACCGGGTACGTACGGCTAGCCTGACAAGATGTCCCGTCTTGTACGAACTGGCCGATTGCCCCGGCGACCTGGCTTCCCGGTCGGGTGTGGGGCGGGTCGGTCGCTGGCTTTCCTGCTTGGGGTTTTGAAAGGCGTTGATTTCACGCCGCATGGACTCTTCAAATTCCTGTAGTTCTGTCTTCATTGGCTCTCTATACGTCGGTAAGGTAATCAAGAATAAGGTAAGTGGTAGTGAGTATCAGTTTCGCTACTCAAGGAGTCGGCAATAGAATGGCCATGTAATATAACCGGTTGGGCCGCGGCTTGACGATGTAATGACCGCGTGTCGCCCCAGAACAAAAGTGACGAGGACAAGCTTTGAAGGGCAGGAGTCGGGCGGATCAAGGCCCTTGCTTGGCTCAAGCCATCGCTTCGCTATCACTAGTCGCTCGAAAACCTGGCCCGCTGCTCCATGACGCGCAGCATTGGCGCCACCCCGCGAAACTCGCTTGATTAGCGAGTCAATTCAATAACCCAGGTTATGCGTCGTTCGCCGGGAGTGTCGAATAAACAGCGCCGGCGGTTCACTCTTTCGCAGTTGGAAAAGCATGGCAGTTCTGGAGCATATCCAAACCTTGGTTGCCGAACAACCTGAAAAGGTTGATCCCGCTTTCGGCTCGTGACGAGCTGACATGGACTGGCTCGAGTCACACGGTGGGGGCCGGGCTTCGCAGGTGGTGACCAGCCGTCGGGATCTGGTGGCTGCCAAGACACGGCGAATGCGCCATGATGGTGTGAGTGTACCCGCGCAGGAGCCGTCGATGCCATTTCCGTTTATCTTCCCCAAGGGGCGCCTGAGGCTTGTTTGTCTGGCTTGCGCGCTCATGTCGAGCGCCATTGCCGTTCAGGCCGATACCTGCCCCGCTCCCGGCCAGTGGTTGCAGCCCGAGGGAGCGCGCCTGGCGCCGGATGCCCTCTTTGCCGAGCTGGCCGAGCGCGATGTGGTGCTGCTTGGTGAGCGGCACGACGACATGGATCATCATCGTTGGCAGCTGCATACCCTGGCAGGCCTGCATGGACGGCGGCCGGATATGGTGATCGCCCTGGAAATGCTGCCGCGAGAAGCTCAACCAGCGCTCGATGCCTGGGTGGCAGGCGAGCTCGGTGA
>NZ_AZQX01000100.1:0-14173 GCF_000568385.1 Halomonas sp. BC04 | reverse complement strand
CCGCAGGCCTGCGCCGGCCCGCTGCTGGCCGCCGAGCTCGACGCCTGGAAAAGGCCCTGGCCACACCGAAGCGCCCCATGGTTGCCATCGTCGGGGGCTCCAAGGTCTCCACCAAGCTCGACGTGCTCAACGCACTCTCCGAGAAGTGCGACCAGCTGATCGTCGGTGGTGGTATCGCCAACACCTTCATTGCGGCGGCCGGCTACAATGTCGGCAACTCGCTGCATGAAGCCGACCTGGTCGGCCAGGCCAAGGAACTGATGAGCCGGGTAGAGATCCCGCTGCCCACCGATGTGGTCGTCGCCACGGAGTTTTCCGAATCTGCCGAGGCCGTGGTCAAGCCGGTGGACCAGGTGGGCGACGACGAGATGATCCTCGATATCGGCCCCGACACCGCCGGGCGGCTGGCCGGGCTGCTCAAGGACGCCGGCACCATCCTGTGGAACGGCCCCGTCGGCGTGTTCGAGATCGACCAGTTCGGCCACGGCACCGAGGCGCTGTCGCGGGCCATCGCCGAGAGCAACGGCTTCTCCATTGCCGGTGGTGGCGACACCCTGGCTGCCATTGACAAGTACGGCATCGGCGAACGCGTCTCCTATATCTCCACCGGCGGCGGTGCCTTCCTCGAGTATGTGGAAGGCAAGACCCTGCCGGCGGTGAAGGCCCTGGAAGACGCCGCCAAACGCTGAGACGAATGCCCCACGGCACCCCTAATATCGGCGCAGCCACGGCTGCGCCGTCATTGCATCGACCGATCGCACAAAGAGGCAGATAACCACATGGCACTGATCAGCATGCGCCAGATGCTGGACCACGCCGCCGAATACGGCTACGGCGTTCCGGCTTTCAACGTGAACAACCTTGAGCAGATGCGGGCCATCATGGAAGCCGCCGACCGGACCGACTCCCCGGTCATCGTCCAGGCCTCCGCCGGCGCCCGCAAATATGCCGGAGCCCCCTTCCTGCGCCACCTGATCCTGGCCGCCGTCGAGGAGTTCCCGCATATTCCGGTGGTCATGCACCAGGACCACGGTACCAGCCCCGCGGTGTGCCAGCGCTCCATCCAACTGGGCTTCTCCTCGGTGATGATGGATGGCTCACTGGGCGAGGACGGCAAGACCCCCATGGACTACGACTACAATGTCGACGTCACCCGCCGTACTGTCGAGATGGCCCACGCCTGCGGCGTCTCGGTAGAAGGCGAGCTGGGCTGCCTGGGCAGCCTGGAAACCGGCATGGCCGGCGAGGAGGACGGCATCGGCGCAGAGGGCAAGCTGGACATGGACCAGCTGCTCACCGATCCCGAGGAGGCTGCCGAATTCGTCAAGGCGACCCACGTCGATGCCCTGGCCATTGCCATCGGCACCAGCCACGGCGCCTACAAGTTCACCAAGCCCCCCACCGGCGATACGCTGTCCATCCAGCGCATCAAGGAGATCCACGCCCGCATCCCCGACACTCACCTGGTGATGCACGGCTCCTCCTCGGTGCCCCAGGAATGGCTGGCGATCATCAATGAGTTCGGCGGCGAGATCCCCGAGACCTACGGCGTTCCCGTCGAGGAGATCGTCGAGGGTATCAAGCACGGCGTGCGCAAGGTCAACATCGACACCGACCTGCGCCTGGCCTCCACCGGCGCGGTGCGTCGCTTCCTGGCCCGGAACCCCTCCGAGTTCGATCCGCGCAAGTTCCTCAAGGAGACCGTGACGGCAATGCGCGACGTCTGCATAGCCCGCTACGAGGCCTTCGGCACCGCCGGCAATGCCAGCCGTATCAAGCCGGTCAACCTCGAGGAGATGTTCCTGCGCTATGAGCGCGGCGAGCTGGATCCCAAGGTGAAGTGAGAGCAACGGCGGGAAGGCTATCCGCCTTCCCGCAAGGCGCACACCGAAGCGAACCTCGGGACAGATACTGACCCTTCACACGGCAAGGTCGGCACGCCTGGGAAGGCAGGTGCAACATGAGTTATTGCACCGCAGCAATGAGGCGCCCACACTGCCCGCCCGAGCGGCCGCAGTCCGCTTCCGACTCCTGACGAAGAGGCGACCCCATGAAAAGCCCGATCCATCCCCCTATCCTGCCCCAGACTCCCGCTGCCATGATGGACGTCTGGCAGCTGGGGGTCATGGCATTCGAACTCTGGTCGACCTCGCTTTCCACCATCGCCCTGCGCAACAATCTATGGCAAACCCAGGCTCCCAACAGCGACCGGGTGGTCAAGGAGAACCAGCGCATGGTGAGCGAGAAGCTCGAGGCCAGCCTGGAAACCGGCTTCGAGATGCAGAAAGCCATGCTGGGCATGGCCTTCGGCCAGAGTACCCCCTGGTGGGTCACGGGCCGTCGCACCTTGATGCCCTATCATCGCCGCAGCAGTGCCAATTCACGCCGGCTTTCCAGAAGTTGAGGCCGGCCGGGCTCCCCGGCAGCAGTCTCACCCGAAGCAGACTCCCCCGGCCGAGCCGTAGGGGTCACTGCAGGTGTTTCGCCTGCTAAACTCTGCGGCTGTCCCTCTCGCCCGGAGCCGTCATGCCTGCCGCCGCCAAGTCGTTGCCCACGCCTCGCCACTGGATATCGCTCGTGGCCATGGTGGGCGTCACGCTTTTCCTTCTGGGAATGCCCGCGGCACCGGTGATCGTTCGCGCGGGGGCGGTGATCGGCCTCTGCATCGGGCTGTGGGCGACCGGCTGGCTGCCGCAGTGGCTGACGGCACTGGTATTCTTCACGCTCTGCACCCTTGCCGGTGTGGCTCCCGCGGAGACGGTTTTTGCCGGCTTCGGCTCGGCGGCAACCTGGCTTGTCTTCGCCGGCCTTATCATCGGCGCGGCGATCCAGTACACCGGGTTGGGCACGACGCTGGCCCAGGGCGTTGGCCCCTGGCTGGAAGGGTCCTATCGCCAGGCGCTGATCGGCGTGATTCTGCTGGGCCTGGCCATGGCGTTCTTCATGCCCTCGGGCATGGGCCGGATTCTGCTGATGGTTCCCATCCTCACCACCCTGGCCGACCATCTGGGCTATGGCATGGGGAGCGAGCCCGGACCGGCTGATACTCGGCGGCATCATGGGCACCTTCCTGCCCACCTATGCCATCCTGCCCGCCAATGTGCCCAACAACGTCTTGATGGGGGCCGCAGAAGCGGTGCTGGGCACGCCGCCCACCTACAGCGACTACCTGCTGCTTCATTTTCCGGTACTGGGCCTGCTCAAGACACTGCTGCTGATCGGGGTCATGCTGTGGCTCTTCCCGGGCCAGGCACCGGCGCAGGCCCGTGAGCCGACCCCATCCTTGCATCTTGCCGCACCCGAGCGCTGGCTGGCAGCGCTACTGTCAGTGGCAGTGTTGCTATGGATGACCGATGCCTGGCACGGCATATCGCCCGCCTGGATCGGCATGGGTGTGGCGTTGGTCTGCCTCTTCCCCGGTAGCCGGCTGCTGGCCGAGAAGCCGCTGCAATCGATCAGCTTCGACTCCTTCATCTATGTCGCCGGCATCGTCAGCCTCGGCGCCCTGGCCTACCAGAGCGGATTGGGCACTCTCGTGGCAGGTGGTCTGCTATCGGTTCTTCCCCTGCGCGAGGCCAGCGATGCGGCCGCCTTTGGCATGCTGTCAGCGCTCGCCATGTTGCTGGGCACCCTGGTCACACTGCCTGGCATTCCCGCCATCCTCACTCCCATGGCGCCGGGGCTCGCCGAGATCACCGGCTGGTCGCCGGAAGCGGTCTACATGACCCAGGTGGTGGGGTTCTCCACGGTGCTGCTGCCCTACCAGGCTCCGCCACTGATTGTCGGTATCCTGGCAGCACGCATCTCGCTACGGGAAACCGCCCGGCTCTGCCTGGTCACCGCCCTGCTCAGCGTATTGCTGCTGTGGCCGCTGGACTATCTCTGGTGGCAATGGCTCGGGTGGCTATAGCACCGTTTCCTGATCAACCGGGGTAGCCCTCACGACAAAACCGCCCCCGGCATAGCCGGGGGCGGGTGAGGCGGATGATGCTAACGCACCAACCTTGAGGAGACGTCACCGCCCGTCCCTGGGCAGTGACCGCCATCCCTGGCAGTATCAGGCCTTACCAATCCTGATCGTCTTCCTCATCCTCTTCCCACTCTTCCTCTTCATTCTCTTCTTCCCACTCGTCGGTGGTCTCGTCGTCCCACTCGTCATCCGAGTCGAAGTCCGCATCGGCACCAACGCCTGCACCGGCACCAGCTTCCGCGCCAGTCTCACCGGTACCCACGCCAACATCAGTATCAGCGCCCGCACCTGCTTCAGCACCCGTCTCGGGAGCGGTCTGCTCCGGCACGGTACCTTGCTCGTCCTCTTCGTCATGGAAGTCGGCGAATGCCAGCGGGCTGGCGGTCAGGCCAAACGTGATACCGACGATGCCGAGTTTCTTGAGAAATTCCTTGGACATCATGTTCGTACCTCCAATAGGTCAGAACTTGAGTTTCCTGTTGAAGCCGTCAGGCTTCGCTCGTCGTACCGGAAATCCGCTTACCAGACTGGTAGTGGGTGTCACCGGCTAGTCTTGCTTATCCAGGCTGTTGCAGAGAGCGGGCCAACACATGCCAAGTTTTCTAATAGTTCTTTTATTTCAACGAATTGTATAGAGACCATCTCTTTCTCTTTTCCGTCATGACGCCTTGGAAACGTGGTGTGTTCTGACACATGGGCCAGGTAGGCGCAGTGAATCGCCTGCCTGACACAGCAGACTAAACGTGAGTCGGAGACTTGAAGAATGGGCAGGGACGAGCAATACTATTTGGAAACAGCGTTCGTAAAGGTTCGTCGTTTAAATTTAACTTTTTGTGAAGCATGCCGATATCAAGAATATGGTGACTTTTCGACAAGCCTCTGACCACTTGAGGGATGTTCGGCCATGACTAGCCCCCTCTGCCTGCTGTTCGATTGTGATGGAACCTTGGTGGACAGCGAACCACTGCTGGCCGCCGAGATGGCCGTCAGCCTGACGCGGCTGGGTTTGCCGTTCCAGGCCAGCGACTATATCGGCGAATTCCGGGGCAGCCGCTTTCGCAATATCGTGACGGTGCTGGAAAGTCGCTACGGCAGCGTGGACCCGCTCCATCTCTCCGAGACAGAGACCGAGATGCGCAGCAACCTCAATCGGCGTCTCGCAACGGAGCTGGTGCCGATCACCGGCGCGACCGAGGCCTTGATGGCACTGGCCGATTTCCCATGCGGCGTGGTGTCCAACGGCCCGGAGAACAAGATAAGAACCTCCCTCAAGGCCATTGGCCTGGACGATCACTTCGGAAATAATCTCTTCAGCGGCTATACCGCCAACTGCTGGAAGCCCGACCCGCAGCTCTATCTGCACGCGGCCAACCGGATGGGTTTCGATGCCGAGGATTGCGTAGCCATCGACGACGCCATGGTCGGGGTCAAGGCCGCCCTGGACGCGGGGATGACGGTCATCCACCTGAACCGCTTCCCAGATGTGGAGGACACCCCCGAAGGGGCCATCATGATCAGCAGCATGTACCAGTTGCCCACCGTGATCGGCCATCTCGTCCACCACCGGACCCTGGACAACCGCCAGGCCGCCTATAGCCGCTGAGGCATGTCGGCAAACCATCTGTCCTCCCTTCGCCTGACTTGCAGCTGACCGCAGTAACCTGCGGCGATGCAGCCTGCGCCCCCAGGCGGTATCATCTGGCCATCTCTTTCGTACGAGGAGCTCCCATGGCCTCTTTGCGGGACCAGTTGCATGGCCTGGTCTACTCCACCGAACATGGCGATATCTGTCCGGACTGCCGCCAGCCGCTGGCCGACTGCCGCTGTGACGAGGCGGCGGAGCAGGCCCGCATCGAAGCGCTCGATGGCATCGTGCGTATTCGCCGGGAAACCAGCGGGCGCAAGGGCAAGGGCGTGACCACGGTGACCGGTATTCCACTACCCGATGCCGAACTGAAGGCCCTTGCCAAGCGTCTCAAGAAACGTTGTGGGACCGGTGGTGCCGTCAAGGAGGGCATCATCGAGATCCAGGGCGACCACCGCGAGGTACTCAAGGTCGAGCTTGAGCGAAGTGGTTATACGGTGAAGCTGGCCGGCGGCTAGGCTCTGACCGAAAATAAGCAAGGAGAATGGCATGCACGATACGACGACTGTTGCCGCACCACCGTGCGGCAAGCCGACACTGCGACTCGCACTGGGGTTGCTGGTCATGCTGATGCTGGCCGGTTGCGCGGGCACCCCGCAGTTCGCCGAGCTGCAGACTCGCGTGGTATCGCCCGAGCCGCTGACGCTGGGAGACGATGCCGAACTGAGCGTACGCCTCAGCGATGTCGATGGTACCCTGGCAGAAACCACGCTCACCCACCTGGACACGCCTCCCTGGGCGGTGACCCTGCGTCATGACAGCCAGGCTCTCGAGGATTCCCGCTCGCCTCAGCTAAGTGCCGAGCTGCGCCAGGGGGGCGAACTGACCCACGCCACCAGCGAGCCGGTACTGCTGAAAGACCGCACCCCGGACGAGCCCGTCACCCTGCCGCTTGCCCCACGCCAGTAAGGGTCGCCACCACGGTATCCAGCGTCTTGCCCACCGGGGCCTCGACCTTAAGTGAATAGAGCGCATCGGCCCGGGTGTGCCCCAGGTTGAGGCAGGCGATGGGCTTGTTGGCGCTGGCGGCCTGTCGCGCGAAGCGGTAACCCGAATAGACCATCAGCGACGAACCGACGACCAGCAGTGCGCTGGCCTCGTCGATCATTGCCCTGGCCCGCGCCACGCGATCGCCAGGCACGCTGTCTCCGAAGAAGACCACATCGGGCTTCCATACCCCCTGGCTACAGCGGCGGCACCCGGGCACCTGGAAGTCGGAGAAATCCCCCTCCAGGTCCGCATCCCCGTCTGGCCTTGCCGCCGCCCTCCTGTCCAGCCAGTGCGGGTTGCACTCGGCCAGCTCGGCGTGAAGGTCATGGCGCATGCGTAGCGCGCCGCATGCCATGCAGCGCACCTGCTCGGCTCGGCCATGCAGGTCGATGACCCGTCGCGAGCCCGCCTTCTGGTGCAGCCCATCCACATTCTGGGTGATCACTCCTGCCACCAGCCCCTCGGCTTCCAGTTGAGCCAGGGCCGTGTGGGCAATACCCGGGCGAGCCCGGTGCAGAGTGCGAAAGCCGACCAGAGCGCGCGCCCAGTAGCGCTGTCGCGCCGCATGGCTGCTCATGAACTGCTGGTGCTGCATGGGTGGTGCGCACTTCCAGGCACCGCTGGCATCGCGATAGTCGGGGATGCCGCTTTCGGTACTCACCCCGGCTCCGGTCAGCACCGCCAGCTTCGGATGGCGGGTCAGGAAGTCCACCAGGCGTCCAGAAGCCTCCACCGCCATTGGCACGTCGCTCATCGTCTCTCCGGAGTCTTTCCACCCGCCTGATGCAATCAACATGGCTCTTGTGGTGGAAGGTTGTCTAGAATGTCATGCTTACGTGACTATAACAGGCAAGGACGGACCCCCGATGGCCTGGCTGGAATACCTGCTTCCCCTGATCTTCCTGTTTCCCCTCGGGGCAATGGCGGTGATCGTGATCGCCCTGCGCAACCTGCACGACGCCCGGGTGCGCTCGCCGTTCAACGCCCGCCCCCTGCGGGAACCCGGCCAGGCCCTGCGCGACAGGCTCGACCGCGCCTTCGCCGCCCTGTTCCTGGATGGCGCCCTGGGGCCGATCGTCTCCCTGGCCCCACTGGTCTACGGCATGGGCCGCATGCTCTTCGCCAGCCGGCAGAACTGGCTGGAATGGGCCCTCTACGGCGCACTCAGCACCGTGCTGGTGCTGATCTACTGCTTCCTGCTGATCCGCGATTTCCAGCTGATCCGGCGCATCAAGCTGGGCCTGGCCTGCGAACTCGCCGTGGGCCAGGAGCTGGAACGCCTGATTCATCCCGAAGCTCACCCCTACTACGTCTTCCACGACGTGCCAACCGACACCGATACCATCGACCACGTCGCCGTCACCCCCCATGGGGTCTTCGTCGTCGAGACGCGCGCCCGCACGCGCCCTTTCACGGCAGACGGTCGAGAGATCAATGTGGTGACCGTGGAACCCCAGCGCCTTCGCTTCCCCGGCTGGAGCGAACAGCGCCCCCTGGCGAAGACCCTGGCCACCACCCGCTGGCTGGGCAAGTGGCTGGAAAAGCGCTGCGGAGCACCGGTGCCCATCATGGGCGTGCTGACGCTACCCGGCTGGGACATCATCTGTGCCGGTACGCCGGAAGGCCTGATGGTGGTTAGCGGCGAGTCGCTGGCGCAGCAGCTGGGCGAGAAGGAGCTGGGGCCGATCGATGACGACATGCACGACAAGGTGATTGCCGCGCTCATCGAGCGCGCCGCGGAGCTGGAAAAGAACATACCGCTGAATGCCCCCTCCATCTGAGGGGGTGTCTAAAATAGGACTGCACTAGTCTCCCCGCAGTCGACCGCCCATTTCCTGGGCCAGATCCACGGCATAGTGATCGGTCATGCCGCCGATGAAGTCGAGCATGCGCCGATAGCTGTCATACAGCGACCAGGAGGGGCGCGGCGTATTCTCGCCCACCAGCGCCAGCACCCGCTGGTGCTTGAAGCTCGACTCGCCGGTGTGGTGCAGCTCATGGGCCGCACCGATGAAGGCCTCCAGCAGGATGCCCAGCGTCGTGTAGGCGCCGATCTCCAGCTTGGCCTTGCGCTCGTTCTGGAAGATGCGCTCACGCGCCAGCTGCTTGGCCGCCGCCACCCCCCAGCCCAGGTCGGGATGGCAGAGCTCCAGCAGGTCGCTGGTCAGCGTGCCGTTCAGCAGCGCCGTTTCATGGTCGACGAAGACCGCCCCCACGTCATTGACCGCCCGCTCCATGGCCGCACCGCGCAGGGCGGCGATACGCCGCCGCTGGGAGACACCGCTGCGCTCCATGGCGGCATAGTCCGGCGGTGGGTCACCGGCGATCTGCAGCAGCACTTCGGCCACCTCGTCGAAGCGCAGGATACCCATTTCCAGGCCGTCCTCCAGGTCGAGCAGGGCATAGCAGATGTCGTCGGCGGCCTCTACCAGCCAGGCCAGCGGGTGACGACACCAGCGCCCTTCTCCCCGGGGCAACAGGCCCAGGCGGTCGGCCACTTCGGCCAGCAGCGCCTTCTCGCTCTGATAGCAGCCGAACTTCCCGGCGCCCCCCCCGTGCTCCACGGTCCAGGGGTACTTCAGCAGGGTCCCCAGCGTTGCGGTGGTCAGTCGCATGCCGCCGCGAAACTGGTTGTACTCGATCTGGGTGACTACCCGGAAGCCCTGGGCGTTGCCCTCGTAGGTGAGCAGGTCGGCTCGCTCGCGCTGGGACAATCCCTTGAGCAGCCCGCTGCCGTCGGCCTCGGCCCGCTTGAACCAGTCGCGGATGGCATACTCGCCGGCATGGCCGAAGGGCGGGTTGCCGATATCGTGCCCCAGGCATGCCGCCTGGACGATGACACCCATGTCGGCCGGGGTGATCCACTCGGGCAGCCGTTCCCGCAGCAGCTCGCCGACGATCATGCCCAGGGAGCGCCCCACACAGCCAACCTCCAGGGAGTGGGTCAGTCGGGTGTGGATATGGTCGTTGTCGGTGAGGGGGTGCACCTGGGTCTTGCGTCCCAGGCGACGAAAGGAGCCGGAGAAGACGATCCGGTCGTGATCCTTGTGGAAGGGGCTGCGGCCGATCTCGTCACGGCCGGCGCGACCGCCGTAAAGTCGCGACGGGTCGAGCAAGCGCTGCCAGTGCATCTGCGTCATGGGTTATCTCTCCTTGAGCCCCCATTCTGGCACCACAGCGGCGGTAAAGGCTACGTCCCGATGCCGCCCCTCACTCCCCGTTCGCCAGCGCCTGCAGCAGCGTCTTGAGCTTGCCCGCCCTTCAAGAGAGCGGGTGTTGCGCCCCGCCTCCTCAGTCCCCGTCCGCCAGCGCCGGCAACAGCGTCTTCAATTTTCGCGTCAGGGTGTTGCGCCCCCAGCCCAGCAGCTCGGCGGCCTCGCCCTTGCGCCCGCCGGTATGCTTCAACGCGGTCTCGATCAGAATCTTTTCGAAATCGGGAACCGCCTCTTCGAGCAGGTGGGTATGGCCGGCGGCCAGGGCCCGGTCGGCCCAATCGCGAAACGCGGCTCGCCAATCGCCATTGCCTCTCTCCGCCGCCTCCGGCTCGCGCAGCTCCGGCGGCAGGTCCTCGACCAGCACCTCACGGCCGGAAGCCATCACCGTCAGCCAGCGGCAGGTGTTCTCCAGCTGGCGCACGTTGCCGGGCCACGGCAGTCGGGTCAGGTGGGTCTCGGCGTCCTTGGTGAGCACCTTGACGTCGGTAGACAACTCCTTGGCCGCCTCGGCCAGGAAGTGCCGCGCCAGGCGCGGGATGTCCTCGCGTCGCTCGGCCAGCTTCGGCAGGTGCACGCGAATCACATTGAGCCGGTGAAACAGATCCTCGCGAAAGCGACCGTCCTCGACCAGGGTCTCGAGGTTCTGGTGGGTGGCGGCGATAATGCGTACGTCGACCTTCACCGGCGTATGGCCGCCGACCCGATAGAACTCACCATCGGCCAGCACCCGCAGCAGTCGCGTCTGGGTCTCGGCGGGCATGTCGCCGATCTCGTCGAGAAACAGGGTGCCGCCATCGGCCTGCTCGAACCGCCCCTGCCGCTGGGCAGTGGCACCGGTAAAGGCGCCCTTCTCGTGACCGAACAGCTCCGACTCGATCAGGTCGCGCGGTATCGCCGCCATGTTCAGCGCGATGAACGGCTTGCCTGCCCGCGGGCTGTGCTGATGCAAGGCACGGGCTACTCTCTCCTTGCCGGTGCCCGATTCGCCATTGATCAGCACCGTGATGTGGGAGTGCGACAGCCGGCCGATGGCGCGAAACACCTCCTGCATGGCCGGGGCCTCACCGATGATCTCGGCGTCCAGCCCCTCGGGAACGCTGACCGGCCGCTTTCGCTCCCGCGCATGGGCCACGGCACGACGCACCAGCGCCAGCGCCTCGTCGACGTCGAAGGGCTTCGGCAGGTATTCGAAGGCACCGCCCTGGTAGGAGGCGACGGCACTATCCAGGTCGGAATGCGCGGTCATCACGATGACCGGCAGGTCAGGATGCACATCCCGTATCCGTGACATCAGGTCCAGGCCGTCGATGCCAGGCATGCGGATATCGGTGACCAGTACATCCGGCGGGTCGTCCAGCAGTCGGCTGAGTGCCAGGTCGGCCCGTTCGATACATTCGACTTCGAGGTCGGGCTGGGCCAGGGCACGCTCCAGCACCCAGCGAATGGCACGATCGTCATCGACGACAGCGACACGTGCGACATCAGTCATGGCGCCTCTCCAGGGGAATAAGCAAGCGAAATTCGGTATGACCAGGGCTCGATTCGCATTCGATCAAACCCTGATGTTGATGCAGGATGCCCTGGGCAATGGACAACCCCAGCCCACTGCCTTCGGCTCGGCCCGATACCATGGGGTAGAAGAGCGTCTCCTGCAGGGTGTCGGGAATGCCGGGGCCGTTATCGATCAGGGCCACTTCGCAGACCAGGCGATGCCGCTCGGCACCCAGCGTGAACTGGCGTCGCGCCCGGGTTCTCATCAGCAGATGCGGCTGGTCAGTGCCGGCCTCGGCCATGGCCTCCACGGCGTTACGTGCCACGTTGAGCACGGCCTGGATCATCTGCGCCTCGTCACCCGGGAAGTCGGGCAGGCTGGGGTCATAGTCACGCTCTACCTGCACCCCGGGAGTTTCGGCAATTAACAGCGTACGCACCCGCTCGAGCACCTTGTGGATGTTGAGCGGCTCGTGGCGCGCCAGCTTGTTCGGACCCAGCATGCAGTCCACCAGGTCGCGCAGACGATCCACCTCCTCGATAATAATATGGGTGAACTCGGCAAGCGCGGGATCATCGAGGTCGCGCTCCAATAGCTGCGCGGCGCCGCGAATCCCTCCCAGCGGTTCTTCACCTCATGGGCCAGTCCACGGGAGAGCACCTTGATCGCCTCCTGTCGATTGAGCAGCGCCTCCTCCCGGGAGATCCGCAGCAGGCGATCGCGAGGCTCCATCTCGACCAGAAGCTCCTCTTCCGACAACGGCGTCACGGTATAGTCGATGGTGATGACCGTGCCGGTGACGAGCGAGAGCCTGACCTCCCGCTGGGTAAAAGGGTGGCCCTCATCCCGCGACTTGGCCAGTACCGCACTCATGCCGTCGTCCTCGGTAACCAGCGCCGACAAACGCATCCCTTTCACACGTCCCAGGCTGATCGCCAGCAGCGCTTCGGCGGCGGGATTCATCCAGCGCAGACGCAGGCTGCCATCCAACAGCAGCACCGCAGTGGTGAGGTGTTCCATCAGGCGTCGATGCATTGGCCTTCCCTTGGTGTGAACGTGCACCCGTTTCGCGCATCCGTCGAACTGCCGCGCAAGGCGGTGTTCCTGGACTACCCTCGCTAACCCTAGCTAAAGCAAGAACCGCGCCAACCCTGAAATGCGAGGCTTGGCGCCGTTTCAGGGCATGGTGGCGACCTGGCTGCGCACCATCATGGTGCATAGGAAAAGAATCTACCACCGGGGTGCGGGTAAACGCTCACCCATGGGGCACGAATGAAACAAAGTCGGGTGAGCCTGGGGCGCTTCTTGCCTCAGCCGGCTGGAGAGCGCTGAACATGGAGCGTTACCGGCTGAGTGCGATGACGAATGACCCCGCCGGCATCCAGTAGCTCGGCCTGGATCACATACTGGCCACGATCGAGGTCGGTGAGCATGAAGGCCGTGGTGTGCATCGCAGTCTGGCTCACCCGGCCGTCGACCAGCAGCCGGGCTCGGTGGTCGGGCCGCAACTCGGGTTCGATGGCGAGTTCGACCTGCACGTTCCCCACATGGCTGGCCGCCAGCTCGGCGCCGTGCGCCGGAGAAACGATACGAAAGACATCGTAGGGCATGAATGGCTGGCCCGGGGACTCGCTGACCCGTGGCGCCACGCCCTCCACCCGCGGCGGCTCCGCACTGCCCGTCAGGCCCCGGGACGGCACCACGGTTAGCGGCGTCAGCTCCACCGGCTCGCCGCCGCCATCCGGGTTATCGGTAAAAATAACGTTGCCCTGGGCGTCGACGGTGCGATAGATGGTCGTCGCCAGGGTCGACGAGGAGGCGACCAGCAGCCCAATCATTATCAAAAGCGCCTTCTTCATGCGGATCGGTCTCCTTCGTCGTCGCCCCCTACCGGCTGGACGTCACGGTGAGCTGGCTGTCATATCGAGCCATCGCCCAAGTGTACGACAAAAAGGGGCTCCGCCAAGACGGAGCCCCTTTCGTTACCGGGCACAGCAGCACCCGAGCCGATTCCCACTGCCCGGCCTTCCAGTGTGGCCAGGCGAAGCGGCGTCTCTCAGCAGCTGTAGTACATATCGAACTCGACCGGGTGCGTGCTCATGCGAATACGCTCCACGTCTTCCATCTTCAGTTCGATATAGGCGTCGATCATGTCGTCGGTGAAGACGCCACCCTCGGTAAGGAAGGCACGATCGGCATCCAGCGCCTCCAGCGCCTGGTCCAGGCTGTTGGCCACGGTCGGAACCTTCTTGCCCTCTTCCGGCGGCAGGTCGTACAGGTTCTTGTCCATGGCATCGCCGGGGTGAATCTTGTTCTTGATGCCGTCGATACCGGCCATCAGCATCGCCGCGAAGCACAGGTAGGGGTTGGCGGTCGGATCCGGGAAGCGAAGCTCGACGCGCTTGCCCTTGGGGCTGGCGGTATAGGGAATACGGATGGAAGCGGAGCGGTTACGGGCACTGTAGGCCAGCATGACCGGTGCCTCGAAGCCCGGCACCAGGCGCTTGTAGGAGTTGGTCGAAGCGTTGGTGAAGGCGTTCAGGGCGCGAGCGTGCTTGATGACCCCGCCGATGTAGTAGAGCGCCATCTCGGACAGCCCGGCGTACTGGTCACCGGCGAACTGGTTGACGCCATCCTTCCAGAAGGACTGGTGCACGTGCATGCCGGAACCGTTGTCGCCGACCAGCGGCTTGGGCATGAAGGTGGCGGTCTTGCCATAGGCGTGCGCCACATTGTGCACGACGTACTTCATCTCCTGAAGCTCATCGGCCTTCTTCACCAGGGTGTTGAACTTGACGCCGATCTCGTTCTGGCCGGCGTTGGCCACCTCGTGGTGATGCACTTCGACGGTCTGGCCGATC
>NZ_AZQX01000099.1:0-11390 GCF_000568385.1 Halomonas sp. BC04 | reverse complement strand
CTCATTGGCGACGATGCCGTAGAGCCGGCGGTCGAGCACGCCGATGGTACCGCCCCAGGAGAACCAGAGATCGGCGCCCATGTGCTCGACCAGCACATGGCCGATGATGGCGAACACAAAACCGATGCCGGCCAACGACCAGGCCACGGGGAAGCCGATCAGCAGCAGCCCCATGAAACCGGCGAACATGCCGATGACGAGTAATTCTTCGAGACCCATAATGATCCCCGTTAGCGAAAGTCGGTCGGGCGACGCAGGTGCAGCTCCCGAGGAAAGTGGAAGAGGTAGGTGCAGCAGCGCAGGGCCCGCGACGAGAGCGCGATGGCGATCAGGGTCATGCCGATGGGCAGCGTGCTCTTGATGATGAAGCGATAGGGCAGCCCGCTGGGTGCCTGGGAGCGCTCACCGCGGTCGAAGGAGCGGTAGGCGTACTCGATGAGGTTGTCGATCATGAAGTAGAGGATCGGCAGCATCAGCAGGACGATGCCGAGCAGTTCGACCCAGGCCTGGAAGCGCAGCGAGAACTTCTCGCGCAGCACGTCCACGCGCACATGGTCATCGGTGACCACGGCATAGGAAAGGGTCAGGATCATGGTGGCGCCGAACAGGTGCCAGGACATCTCTTCCAGGGCAATGGAACCGCGGCCGAGGATGAAGCGGCTGAAGACATTGGTCAGCACGACGGCCAGGGTGGCGATCCACAGCCAGGAGAGCGTCTTGCCGATCACCGCAATGGCGGTGTCGAGCGCATGGCTCAGCCGGTTGGTGGGCAGAGCCTGGGCAGGAGTGCCTCGGGTGCCGGAGCTCCGGGTGCGGAATCGTGAGTACTCATGGATGACTCCGTGGCTAGTCAAGGCAAGCTGGGAAGACAGGGAACGGAGGCCGGCCGCCGCCCGTAGGCGGCGGCCGGCAAACTGCAGGCAGGTACCGGACAGCTTACTGCTGGCCGATCTCTTCCGGCGCGTAGTAGGAACGCGGCAGGTGGCCCTTGACGTGCCAATTGCCGTGAACCTTCATGAAATCCTGCTGACTCTCCAGGACGCGTCCGAACATCTCGTCCTCGGCGGCGATCTCGGCCTGGACCTCGTTGGTCACGCGGCGCAGCTCACCGAGGATTTCGTCGGACAGCACCTGGGCGTTGACGCCTTCTTCTTCGAAGTCACGCAGGGCCTTGGGGTTTTCCATCTCGCTTTCGGAGTAACCAAAGAGCGTGGCGGCACGGCAGCCCATGTCGATGGTAGCGCGGGTTTGTGGCTCCAGCGCATCCCAGCTCTCCTGGTTGATCAGCAGGTGGGCGGTGGTGAAGGTCTGATGCCAGCCCGGCAGTACATAGTTGTTGACGATCTCCTGCATACCGAGGATGCGATCCACGGCTGGAGCGGAGAACTCCATGGCGTCGATGGTGCCACGCTCCATGGCCTGGTAGAGCTCGCCGCCGGGGATCATGGTCACCGAGGCGCCCAGGCGCTCCATGACGCGTCCGCCGATACCGGCGAAGCGAATGCGCAGGCCGTCGATCTGCTCCAGATCCTCAAGCGGTTCCGCGAACCAGCCGGCAGCCTCGGGGCCGATCATGCTGCACAGCAGCGGCTTGACGTTGTACGGCTCGTAGATCTCCTCGAGCAGCTCGGCACCGCCGCCGAAATAGTGCCAGGCCAGATAGGCGGGCGGCTCCATGCCGAAGGGGGCGCCGGCGAACAGCGGCAGCGATGGAATGCTGCCCTGGTCATAGCCGACCCAGGTGAAGCCGGCCGGATAGCGGCCTTCGGAGACGGCATCGAGAATCTCGAACGGCGGGATCAACTCGCCCGGCTCGTAGTAACGCAGATTGATATTGCCGCCGGACACCGCGTCCAGCGTTTCGCTGAGATAGCGCACGGGGGTGCTGAGGCCGACCAGGTGTGACGGGAAGGCGATGGGTACCTGCCAGCGCACACTCTCCTGTGCCTCGGCGGAGTTGGCGCCGGCAGCACCCATCAGCAGTGCGGCAGTGGCGACACCGAGGGTGACCGGGCGGATGCGAGTGGCAAGAGTCGGAATGAACGGCATGAAGGCTCCTTGTACGTTATTTTTCAGTGCAACGACTGTGGAACAACGTTGTTGGTCTGCGATGGTTTTCTTGTCTTTGCCGCAGGCAGGCGGCTTTATGACACCACCCAGGAGCCTGTCCTCGACAGGCTCCTGGAGATGGTGCTTGCCCCATGTTGTTGCATGCTTCATGCCAGTTCTGAAAAGTCTTTAAAAAACAGTGATTTAGCGAGCGTGGAGAGCCGCGGGCATAATGGAATGTCCGGCTATTCGGACAATAGTCGACCTTTGTCGCAGTAAAGTATGTCTGTGAATCCGGTCAACTGTCTGGTTTTTCGGACAGTCTGGAGAGCTTCTCGTAGAGGACCGAGCGCGGGATGCCCAGTAGCCTGGCCGCTCGGGACTTGTTGCCGCGGCATGCATCCAGGGCGTTATGCAGGGCGGTTCGCTCGGCTTCGGCCACCACCTCGGCCAGGGCCCGGATGGGGGCGACTGCCGTGCGGGGCTGCAGGTCACGAGGTTGGTAGGGAAGGGCTGCCAGGAGCTCAGGCACGTCGATCACGCTGCACGCTTCGTTGAGTGCCAGCGTCTGCTCCAGGGTATTGCGCAACTCACGAATATTGCCCGGCCAGTCATGCTGGTGCAGCAACGCCACCGCCTCGGCGGTGATCTCGGCCCGGGACTCGCCGCTTTCCATGGCCAGCTTGCCGAGGATGGTTTCACAGAGGATACCCAGGTCCGCCAGTCGCTCGCGCAGTGGAGGCACGCGAATGCGCAGCACGTTGAGCCGGTAATAGAGGTCGGAGCGGAAGCTGCCTTCGGACACCATGGCCTCCAGGTCACAGCTGGTGGCGGCGATCACGCGCACATCCACCCGCTTGACCTCGTTGGAGCCCAGCGGCTCCACCTCGCCCTCCTGCAGGGCCCGCAGCAGCTTGGCCTGAACGGCCAGCGGCATGTCGCCCACTTCATCGAGGAAGAGGGTGCCCCCATTGGCAAGCTGGAACTTGCCTGGCGGGGACGTCGGTCGGCGCCGGTAAACGCTCCCGGGACGACGCCGAAGAACTCCGCTTCCAGCAGGTTCTCGGGCACGGCCGCCACGTTGACGGCAACGAAGGGCAGGTCGCCGCGGGGCGAGGCGCATGAATGGCCTGGGCCAGCACCTCCTTGCCGGTCCCCGTCTCGCCCAGCAACAGCACCGGCGTGCCGCGTGCGGCGGCCAGCCGGGCTCGACGCTTGACCTCCAGTACGGAGGGGCTGGCGCCGATGAAGTCACCCATGTCGTAGCGAGCGCCACGCTTGGCCAGGGCACGACGAGCCACTGCCAGGTCTTGCTGCAGGCGTCGATACTTGCCGATCAGCGGGGTGAGGGGTTCCAGGTCGTCGAAGACGATGAAGGCCACGGCGCCGCTGACCTCGCCGCTCTCCCGGTCGTGCAGCGGCAGCCGCATCACCACCAGCTGGCGGTCCTCGAATTCCATGATGTCGAGCAGGATAGGGCGGCCGTTACGCACCACTTCATGCATGCGCGTATGGGGAACGACCTCCGCGACCGGTCGACCGATGGCGCTGGCAGGGTCCTCGATGCCCAGCAGCCGACAGTAGCTGTCGTTGATCCAGGTGAGCCGCGCCTCGGCATCCACCGAAATGGCACCGGTACTGGCGTGCTCGAAGAGCGGAAAGAGCGGGCGGATCGCCTCCAGCGTCAGCCCCTCTCCCAGCGAGCCGGGAAAGGGCGCCTTGGCGTCGCTGCCAGATCGGTTGTCCCGAGGCATATCCGCAGACTCCAAAATGGCCGCGCTCCTGGAGCGCGGCGGTTGCGGGCCGCTACATCAGAGCGCGGCGATCTTGTCGCGCTGTTCGACCAGGAGCCGGCGGGCGGTCTGGAAGTCGGCCAGCTTGCCACGCTCCTTGTCGACCACGGCGTCGGGTGCCTTGGCGACGAAGCTCTCGTTGGAAAGCTTCTTCTCGATGCCGCCGATCAGCTTGTCCTGCTTGTCGATCTCACGGGCCAGGCGCGCCAGTTCGGCATCCTTGTCGATCAGGTCGGCCATGGGCACCAACACCTCCATCTCGCCGACGAGCTGTGTGGCCGAGAGCGGCGCCTCATCCGGGTTGTCGAGCCAGGTAATGCTCTCCAGCTTGGCCAGCTTCGCCAGGAACCGGCGGTTGGCCGTAAGGCGTGCCTGGTCGGCAGCGCTGCCCTTGGTCAGCAGCACATCGAGCGGCTTGCCCGGAGCGATGTTCATCTCGGCGCGGATGTTGCGCACCGCCACAATCACGCCCTTGAGCCATTCGATGTCGCGGGTTGCCTGCTCGTCGATCTTCTCCTGCTCGGCCACGGGCCAGGGCTGGTTCATGATCGAGTCACTGCCGTCGCCTGTCGCCTTGCCGGCCAGTGGCGCCACGCGCTGCCAGATCTCCTCGGAGATATAGGGCATCATCGGGTGGGCGAGGCGCAGGATCGCCTCCAGTACGCGAACCAGTGTGCGCCGGGTACCGCGCTTGGCGCTGGCGGCGGCGGACTCGTCCCACAGCACCGGCTTGGAGAGCTCCAGGTACCAGTCGCAGTACTCGTTCCAGACGAAGTCGTAGAGCGCCTGTGAGGCGTGGTCGAAGCGGAACTCCTCCATTGCCTTCGTCACCTGGGTCTCGGTCTGCTGCAGCCGCGAGACGATCCAGCGGTCGGCCAGCGACAGCTCGATATCGCCACCGGCCGCTCCGCAATCCTCGCCTTCGGCGTTCATCAGCACATAGCGCGAGGCGTTCCATAGCTTGTTGCAGAAGTTGCGGTAGCCGTCCAGGCGGCCCATGTCGAACTTGATATCGCGTCCGGTGGTGGCCTGGGAGAGGAAGGTGAAGCGCAGCGCGTCGGTGCCGTGGGGCTCGATGCCCTCGGGGAACTCGGCCCGGGTGGCCTTGGCAATCGCCTTGGCCTTCTGCGGCTGCATCATGTTGCCGGTGCGCTTCTCCACCAGGGTTTCCAGCTCGATACCGTCGATCAGGTCGATGGGGTCGAGCACGTTGCCCTTGGACTTGGACATCTTCTGGCCCTGGCTGTCGCGCACCAGTCCGTGGACGTAGACCTGCTTGAACGGCACCTCGCCGGTGAACTTCAGGGTGAGCATGATCATCCGTGCGACCCAGAAGAAGATGATGTCGAAGCCGGTGACCAGCACGCTGGAGGGATGGAAGGTCGCCAGCTCCGGGGTCTGCTTGGGCCAGCCCAGGGTGCCGAAGGTCCACAGCCCCGAGCTGAACCAGGTGTCGAGCACGTCCTCGTCCTGGGTCAGGCGCGGCAAGCCCAGCTTCTCCATGGTCGTCAGCGCGTCGGCGGTCAACTCGGTAGTGCCGCCGAGCAGCTGGTTGAAGCCACGCAGGCGCATGGCTGTGTCGAAATCGCCCTGCTCATGCTCGATGAAGTGGGCCAGTTCGACCAGGTAGTCGCGGGTGGCCTCCACCTCATTGCGGGCCACGAAGACGTTGCCGTCCACGTCGTACCAGGCGGGGATGCGGTGGCCCCACCACAGTTGGCGCGAGATGCACCAGTCCTGCAGGTCGCGCATCCAGGCGAAGTACATGTTCTCGTAGTTCTTGGGCACGAACTGGATATCGCCCTTCTCCACCGCCTCGATGGCCGGTTTGGCGAGGCTCTCCACAGACACGAACCACTGATCGGTGAGTAGCGGCTCGATGACGTCGCCGGAGCGATCGCCGTAGGGCAGGGTGTTGTTGACCGTCTCGATCTGCTCGAGCAGGCCGGCGGCCTCCATGTCGGCGACGATCCGCTTGCGCGCCTCGAAGCGGTCGAGCCCGGCGTAGGCCTGGGGCAGGCTTGGGTCGATGTCAGGCAGCGGGCGGCCTGGATGTCGAAGCTTCCGCCTGGGGCAGGATCGCGGCATCCTGGGTGAAGACGTTGATCAGCGGCAGGTCCTGGCGGCGGCCCACCTCGTAGTCGTTGAAGTCGTGGGCCGGGGTGATCTTCACGCAGCCCGAGCCCTTCTCCATGTCGGCATGTTCGTCGGCGACGATGGGAATGCGGCGGCCGACCAGGGGCAGCTCGATGAACTTGCCCACCAGCGAGGCGTAGCGGGGGTCCTCGGGATTCACCGCTACCCCGGTGTCGCCCAGCATAGTCTCGGGACGGGTGGTGGCGACGACCAGGTAGCCGAGGCCCGCGTCGGTGGTGACGCCGTCGGCCAGCGGATAGCGGAAGTGCCAGAAGCTGCCTTGCTGATCGCGGTTCTCCACTTCGAGGTCCGAGATCGCCGTGTGCAGGGTCGGGTCCCAGTTGACCAGGCGCTTGCCACGGTAGATCAGGTCCTCTTCATAGAGGCGCACGAAGGTTTCCTGCACCGCCTTGTAGAAGCCATCGTCCATGGTGAAGCGCTCGCGGCTCCAGTCGACGCTGGCGCCCATGCGGCGCAGCTGGCGGGTGATGTGGTCGCCGGACTCGTGCTTCCACTCCCATACCTTGTCGATAAAGGCGTCGCGGCCCAGATCGTGGCGTGTCTTGCCTTCCTCGGCGGCAACCTTGCGCTCCACCAACATTTGTGTCGCGATGCCGGCGTGGTCGGTGCCCACCTGCCACAGGGTATTGTGGCCCTGCATCCGCCGCCAGCGGATCAAGGTGTCCATGATGGTGTCCTGGAAGGCGTGCCCCATGTGCAGGCTGCCGGTGACGTTGGGCGGCGGGATCATGATGGAGTAGGGCTCGCCCTCGCCCGAGGGGGCGAAGCGGCCGTCGGCCTCCCAGCGCTCGTACCAGCGGGATTCGATCTGCTCAGGTTGGTAGGTCTTGTCCATGGGGCGTTCCGGGTCCAGAAATGGTGGCCGCCGGTCGGCTGGGCCGACGGCAGAGACGTCATCGAAGAGAGTGCGAAAAATGGGCTCGATTATAGCGCGATGAGGCACTTGGCGTCAGCCGGGCGCGATAACACTTCAGAGGGGCGCCGGGGGCAGGCCGAAGAGGAGGTCTTTTGCCAGGGAAGGCAAAAGTAGCGCCCAGGGATGGGTTCACAGCGCCTCCTCGCAGGCCTGCCGCCGGATCAGCCCCGGTATAAGCAGCTTCCCGCAACCCTTGGGGCAGGGTTCACCCCTTGAGTTGATGTGCCTTCACCGGGTAGCCGCGCTGCTTGTAGGTCTGCCAGCATTCACGCTTGGCGGTGAGCACCTGCTGATGCTGGTTGATGATCTCGGCGACCCGCTCGAAACGCGAGAACCATTCAGGGATGCCAGGGTCGAGGTTGAGCATCGCCATGGGTACCTCGTGAACCGGCTCGGGGGGATGCTCCCAGCCGATGGTCACCGCCACGCTCTCGGCCATTTCGCTGCCCAACAACGCATGGGGGAGGTAGGCATCGGGGCGGAAGGTCCACAGCCTGTCGTCGAGGTCCCGGGCCATGGCCTCATCCTCGGCGTGCAGGTGCAGGCGATAGCCCTTGCCGGCGATGGTCTCGGCCAGGCGGCAGGCGAAGCCGAGGCGTGCCTCGAGGGTAGTGTCGGGGAGAATGTAAAAGTCTACCTGGGTCATGGGAACTCGCAGACCTGGGTGGCTGAGGGGCTTTCTCGGCGACAGGGTTACGAGGAGGCGCTGTGAACCCATCCCTGGGCGCTACATTCGTCATCCATGGCGAATGACCTCCTCTTCACCCTGTCCCCGACGCCCCTCGTCAAGGGTGCCGGACTCGAATGTCGTTAACGAAGCGTGGATTCCTGTCCTCCTCTTCGGGCTTTTCCCGACCGCCTCGCGAGGCGGTGGCCGGCCCCTGGCGCAGCAAGGAATCCCCGTTTGGTCAGACGAGCTGGGTCAGCCACCCGTGCGTATCTTCCGCGCGACCGTACTGGAGGTCGAGCAGCTTGGTGCGCAGGCGCTTGGCAATGGGGTTGCCGCTGCCGGCAGTCAGCCGGATACGATCCTCTTCGGTGACCAGCTCGCCCACCGGGGTGATCACCGCGGCGGTGCCGCAGGCGAAGACCTCGGTGATCTCGCCGGAAGCGGCGCCCTCGCGCCACTCGTCGATGCTGATCGGGCACTCCTCGGGGGACAGGCCTTCGTCCCGGGCCAGGGTCAGCACCGAGTCGCGGGTCACGCCCTCGAGGATGGTGTCGGTGAGCTTCGGCGTGACCAGGCGGCCGTCGCTGTAGACGAAGAACAGGTTCATGCCACCCAGCTCCTCGATCCACTTGTTCTCCCGTGCATCGAGGAAGGCGACCTGGCCGCAGCCGTGGGTTTCGGCTTCCTTCTGCGCCGCCAGCGAAGCGGCATAGTTGCCACCGCACTTGGCAAAGCCGGTGCCGCCCGGTGCGGCGCGCTTGTAGTGGGAGGAGAGCCAGATCGAGACGGGCTCCACGCCGCCCTTGAAGTAGGCTGCCGCGGGTGAGGCGATGACGTAGTAGTCGACCTCGTGGGCGGGGCGTACCCCAAGGAAGGTTTCACTGGCGATCATGAAGGGGCGCAGGTAGAGGCTCGATTCGTCGGCCTCGCTGGAGGGGGTCGGTACCCAACCCTGGTCCTGGGCCAGCAGTGCCTTGAGCGAGCCGACGAAATCCTCGTCGGAAAGCTCCGGCAAAGCCAGGCGACGGGCACTGCGACGAAAACGCTCGGCATTCTTTTCCGGGCGGAAGGTCCAGATCGAGCCGTCGGCGTGACGGTACGCCTTGATGCCCTCGAAGATCTCCTGGCCGTAGTGCAGCACGGCCGCCGCGGGGTCCAGCGTCAGCGGGCCGTAGGGACGGACTTCGCGGCCGTGCCAGCCAGCGTCCCGCGTCCAGCGTACATGTGCCATGTGATCGGTGAAGTAGCGACCGAAGCCGGGGTTCTTGAGGATATCCTCACGGATCGGTGTCGCCGTGGGGGTGGCGTTGGGTCGTAGGTCAAAGCTTGCAGTGGGCACGGCAAAGGGTCTCCGCAGTCCCTGGGATGGCCTTCGGCCGCTGCCAGGGGGCGATACAGGAACATCGAGCCGGTGTGCGCCGGCTCGATGGGTTGTCTAATGGTTCAGATGTAAAGGTTGCCGAGCGCGATGGCAACCCTCTTGACTCAATTGTCGCCTATCTCGACGCGGGCATCCGCTTCCCGGTCCAGCAGGTACTGGGTCAACAGACCCACCGGGCGACCGCTGGCCCCCTTCTGCTTGCCCGAGGTCCAGGCGGTGCCTGCGATGTCCAGGTGCGCCCAGGGGAACTTGTCGGCGAAGCGCGAGAGGAAGCAGGCGGCAGTGATGGTGCCGGCCGGGCGGCCACCGATATTGGCCAGATCGGCGAAGTTGGAATCGAGCTGCTCCAGGTACTCCTCCCACAGCGGCATGTGCCAGGCACGGTCCCAGGCGGCCTCGCCGGCGTCCAGCAGGTCCAGCGCCAGGTCGTCGTCGTTGGAGAGCAGGCCTGTGGCGTGGTGGCCCAGGGCGATGATGGCCGCCCCGGTGAGGGTGGCGATGTCGACCACACTGGCCGGCTCGAAGCGCTCGGCGTAGGTGAGGGCATCGCACAGTACCAGGCGGCCCTCGGCGTCGGTGTTGAGCACCTCGACCGTCAGCCCCTTGAGGGTCTTGATGATATCGCCGGGCTTGGTGGCACGGCCATCGGGCATGTTCTCGGCGGCGGCGACGATGAAGACCAGGTTGAGTTTGGGCTTGATCGCCAGGACCGCCTTGGCGGTGCCGAACACGCTGGCCGCGCCGCACATGTCGAACTTCATCTCGTCCATGGACTCGCCGGGCTTGAGCGATATGCCACCGGTATCGAAGGTGATCCCCTTGCCCACCAGCACGTGGGGGGCTTCATCGGGATTCGCGGCGCCCTGGTATTTCATCACGATCAGTCGCGTAGGTTCTTCACTGCCGCGGCCAACGGAGAGGAGGCTGTTGGCGCCCAGCGCTTCCAATGCCGCTTCGTCGAGGATCTCGACCGAGAGCGCACCGCCGGAGTTCTTGCCCATCGACTCGGCTTGCTTGGCCAGGTAGCTCGGCGTGCAGACGTTGCCCGGCAGGTTGCCCAGGGTGCGGGTGAGGGCAACGCCCTGGCCGACGGCGTCACCGATACGGGCGCCTTCCCGGGCCGCAGCAGCGTTGCCACCTTCGCTGACCAGAAGCGTGATACGGTTCAGCCTGGGTACCGGTGTCGGCTCCGACTTGAACTCGTTGAAGCGGTAGACGGCACGGTGAGCGGATTCGGCCACCATGCGCGCCTTCCAGTCGCAGGCACGGTCGGGCACCGGGACGTCGGTGAAGGCCACCGCCACATCCTCCACCGGCAGGCCGGCCAGGGCGGTGAAGGCAGCGTCCAGCGCCTTGATGAATGCCCGCTCGTGGCACTTGTTGCGCTCGCCCAGACCCACCAGCATCAGGCGGTCGGCGCCCAGGCCTGGGGCAAATGGCACCAGCTGGACGCTGCCCGGCTTGGCATCGAAGTCTCCGCGCTCGATCAGCTGCCCGATCAACCGCTCGCTGGCATCGTCGAGCTTGGCGGCGGTGGGCAGCAGGTCGCCGTCCTTGAACACCGGTACCACGAGGCAGGCCGTTTCGGCCTTGGCGGGATTAGCCGTCTGAACTGGGAATTCCATTGTGACTCCACAAGACAAGCGAAGGGGGATTCTGGATAATGCCGGCACGGCTCCAGGCCATTGCCGAGTCACCCCAGTGTACTCAAGGCATGGCGCCATTGCATGGAAGACGGCTGCATGATCATTTTTCGTTACCTGACCCGCGAGATTCTGCTGACGATGGCCGCGGTTGCCGGTGTCCTTCTGCTGGTCATCATGGGTAGCCGCTTCATCCGCTATTTTGCCGATGCGGCGGAGGGAGACATTCCCGCCAGCATTCTCGGCAACCTCATGCTGTTCCATCTGCCGGGTTTTCTCGAGCTGATCCTGCCGCTGGCGTTCTTTCTCGGCATACTGCTCGCTTATGGGCAGCTCTACCTGAACAGCGAGATCACCGTGCTGGTCGCCTGCGGTACCAGCCCCGCGCGGCTGCTGCAGGTCAGCCTGGTACCGGCGACCCTGGTCGCGGTGCTGGTGGGACTGTGTAGCCTGTGGCTGACCCCCGCCGGCGCGCTGCACAATGCCGTGATGCTCGAAGACCAGCGCAGCAGGCTGGACTTTACCGCCCTGGCACCGGGTCGCTTCCAGGACTTCGGCGGCGGACGTACCGCCTATACCGAGTCCTTCAGCGACGATGGCAGTCGCATGCAGGAGGTCTTTATCAGCGAGAGCCAGCGCAGGCGAGACGGCACGCCCGAGCGTGCCGTGACACGGGCGGCAAGCGGCTACCAGACCGTGGACGAGGAGACCGGCAGCCGCTTCCTGGTGCCTGGCCGACGGCGAGCGCTACAGCGTCGACCCGGGGCGGTTCGAGGCCGAG
>NZ_AZQX01000098.1:0-10495 GCF_000568385.1 Halomonas sp. BC04 | reverse complement strand
CAGCAGACAACTGCCCGTAGCCTTTGGATTCATACTTTTTACGCTAAGCATATCTTGCTGTATCGTCCATGAATAAAAAAATGGAAAGTCCCTATTTGTTTACGTTGAGCGTATGACTAATTGCTGGACCTTTCTCCAGACAATCAGCATTAATAATGCATATCCAGCCGCATTCACACACGAGAACATTGCGATAGATACAACATCATCTTCAATATATGCAGCGCCAATATAGAGAGAACCGATACGGGCAATCGTGACAAGCACCTCGTAGATTAACAGATGGCGCTGCATCAGCAAAGCCGGCATTGCAGCAAGAGCAGGCCTGCTCATTAGCTTCAGTGTCAACCAGAGGGCTATCCATTGCGAAAACTCACCTGCTCGCCCCCACTCAGCGCCAAAAATGAATGGAAAAATCAATGTTCCAAATAATGCTATGGCTCCAAAGGGAACTACACTTACCAGTGCTAATACCACTATTGACTTGCGAATAAGGTCGGCTGCATTCTCGGGTTTGTCATGAATAGCACGAGTTATCTTCGGGTAAAAAACTTCACCGACTGATTTCCCAAGCAGCATAACAGGTGCACTCAGCACCAACATAGTAATTGAGTACTGCCCTGCGGTAGTCGCACCAAAGAGGGCTGTCAACACGATAACCGGTAGTCCAAGAGACATGGCATTAATGATGCTCTGGGGCATCCGATACAGAGCAAAATCCCTTTGCAAGAGAGCAGCGCTCCGAATCCCCGCAGTGCCAAACCAACGCCGCACCTCGAAGACACCTTTTCTTGGCACGTGTGCCAGCAGCAGCAGGAAGTTGAGCGCATTTCCCACCACCGATAATACAATCAGCTGTAGTCCAGTTGGTGCCAGAAGTCCACCTGCCAACTTACCGAGATTCATCACCAGCGTGCTGGCAACATGTGAGCCTGCTTTCGCCTTGAACAGCCCCTCGCGAATAGCGGTCTGGTTGGCGACCGACAGCAATGCCATCACTAAAAGGGAGACCGGGATGAGATACAGCAAGTCCGGCGCCGTTTTCAACCCAGTCCAGGTAGCTAACCGGGCTTGGAAGAGATACACGAAAATAAGTACTACCGGCGCCACGACTGATGCACATACCAAAGACAAGCGGGCAACCGCGGCCGCGCCCTCCTCTGCTTCTGGCATTACAATAGCATTGGCATAGCCAAGGGTAGCCAGCGGTGTGATTATATTGACTACAGCGGTGAACGCCGCCAGTTCCCCGAAAGCCTCTGGCCCGTAAAGTCGGGTGAGGAAGGGCATGAATGCAAGCGAGATCGCCTGCGCGGCCGCGATCCCCGTTGCTACGGTGGCGACATTGCGCGCGAACCTGCTTTTTCCAAATACCTTAACGCGGTCATGTAGACGGTTGAGCACCGCACTACTCATGGCCTAACTGCGCCTCTGAAACAATCAGGCACCTGATAAGCCCAGGTCATCAATAGTTTCATGGTTTATTTCCATAGATTTCGTGATACCAGTACACGACGCTAACTACGAACGACTTCACTGGCGTGGTCCACGGTACCTCCAGCCAGGCCCCTCGATGGCGGCGTCGTAGTCGTCATTGACTCTCTATCGAACCCGACCACACTACCACCCTGCTCCAGCAATCGCTTGGCCATATCAAAGCCGGTGAACTCAACACTGCCAGTAATAAGAATCATCATGTGGAAAAGGACTCTCTCAGCGATATTGGTAGTGGTAGTAACCGTAGTAGCCGTCGGCAGTCGAGGGCTTGCGCTCCACGGCATTGAGCACAGCACCGCGCACCCGTATGCCGTTGTCTTCCAGGCGCCGTCTGGCCGCCTTGATCTCACGCACCGGGTTCTGCTCAAAGCGGGCCACCAATAAGGTAGTATCACAGTGCTTGCCAACCACGCTGGCGTCAGTCACCGCAAGCATCGGGGGGGTGTCAACCAGTACCAGATCAAAACGGTCGCTCAAGACCACCATGGCCTCGGCCAGGCGCGTCTGCATGAGCAGCTCGGAGGGATTGGGAGCCACCCTTCCCCGGCTGATCACATGGTAGTTATCGATGCCGGTGGGGCGAATGATATCGGCAAGCTCGCACTGCCATGCCAGGTAGTCGGATAACCCCGGGCTCGCATCCAGCTTGTAGGCGCGATGCAGATACCCCTTACGCAAATCGGCATCCACTACCAACACCCGTTTACCGGCCTGGGCAAAGACTGCGGCAAGGTTGATGGTAAGGAAGCTCTTTCCCACGCCGGGACTGGAGCCCGTGATCATGATGCGATTATTGCAGCCTTCCAGCAGCGCAAAATGCAAGCTGGTGCGCAGCCCGCGGATCGCTTCAACGCTCAGGTCGGCCGGGGCTTGTTCGGCCAGTATCCCGGTCACCACGCTCTTGCTCTGTTTCAGGCCTTTTCGCCTCATCCGCTTGGTCAGGCGTGATTGGGCGCTCGAAAGCGGGATAGTGGCATAGACGGGAATCCCCGCTGCCTCGATCTGGTCGGGTGAGGTCACGCCGCGTCGAAGCAACTCACGCACCAGCACCAGGCCAACGCTGAGCACCAGACCAACCAGCGTAGCCAGAAGGATCATACGGGTGCGATTGGGAGCCACCAGGCCGCTGATCACCGCGGTGTCTATGATGCGCACGTTGCCGATGGTGCCAGCACGTGCCACTTCCAGCTCCTGTATAGTGTTGAGTACGTTGACGTAGATCGCCTGGGTGACATCCACATCGCGCCGTAGACGAATGACCTCCTGCTGGGCAGCGGGCAACTCCTTCACACGGTCGTTCAGCTCAGTCCGGTCCTGCTGGATCTGACGGCGCTGTCGTAGCAGGGCCTGATAGGAGGGGTGGCTGGGCGTGTACCGCTGGGCGAGTTCGGCTTCCTGGAACTCCAGCTCGTTCAGGCGAGTTTCGAGCTCGATGTAACGCTGAATGGCAGCCTGCGACTCACTGTCGAGGTCAACACTATCCAGGCCCGCCCGATACTCGTTCAGGTACTGTTCGGCTTCCGCCAGCTGGCTGCGTAACTCCGGAGCTTGTTCTTCAAGAAATTCCAGGCTCTGCTGGGCCTGGGCAGACTGCCGCTCAACATTCTGAGTCAGAAAGGTTTCCGCCACGGCACCCAGCGTGCGGGTGAGTTCAGCCGGGTCGTCACCGATCATGATCAGGCGCAGCATGCCGGCACCATCCCTGCTCGATGATGTTTCCCGAATCTGCAACCGCGCTCCGATACTGCCGATTGCCGAGGTTCGATGCTGCTTCATGAGTCGGAAGCGGGCACCGGGCGCGGCATTGAAGCTGGCAATATGCAGCGTCAAATCACCCTCAAGGTAGCGCTCTGCCTGGCCGACCTGTCCCCTGCCAATGGGCATGCCATCCAGCAGTACCTGATAACCCTCGGGCAGTCGCTCAACCAAGAGCCGCTGTCCGCGACGGCTGTCTGCCAGCTCGAAACGCGCCACACCGAGAGATTCATCACCCCAGACATGCGGCTGGCCACCCATGAACTCGGGGCGAGGAATGCCGTGACGCTTAACGAAATTGCCGATGAAGGGCAATTCCACCGGGCGAATGATCACGTCTCGCTCCAGGCGGTCCACTACCTGACCCAACACCATTCGAGACTGCAGAATTTCCACCTCTGCCGGCGTGCTGACGACATCCTCACCAAGGATGCTACCAACGGTACCGAAAGGGCTAACGCTAGAGCGGCGTTCCACCTGTACCAAGGCATCTGCCTGATAGATCGGCGTGGCCAGTTGCCCCTGTACGTAGCCGACCCCGGCAAAGAGCAGCGTGATGATAATAATCTGCCACTTGTGATCCAGCAGCACACCCAGCAAACGCCCCAGATCGATGGTGGCTTCCTGCGTGTCCTGCTGCTGTGCCGATTGTTGCGGTGTCTCGTTCATGAACTCTTCCGCGGATAAGGAGGGGAAGAAAGGGGACATGGCACGGGCTTCAAAGGCGTTGTGCCCATAGGCGCGTTGCCTCATTCAGCATCCGGTGCACATGTGCGAAGACTTCCGGGCTCTTACGGTAAGGGTCGGGGATATCGCTCCCCTCCTGATCTGCCAGCCACTTGCCCATCAGCAATATCTTGCCACGCACCTCCGGCCAACGCTTGGCGACGGCCTGGCGCTGGCCGTCTGTCATTACCAACACCAGATCGGCTTCGGCTAGCAAATCAGTGTCCAACTGGCGCGCCTGATGCGACGATACGTCGAGCCTGTTAGCCTCGGCCAGTCGACGGGCCTGAGCATCCACCGACTGGCCGGCCAGGGCGCCCAGGCCAGCCGACGTTACCGTCAGATGCGGCAGCCGCTGTTGCAACATCGCCGCAGCTACCGGGCTGCGGCAGATATTACCGGTACACACGATCAATATGCGCTGGAACATGCCTAGAGCAGATCTTCGAAACTGTCGCGACCACCCCGGATATCACCCGGCAGCCCCAGGGACGGCAGGATCAGAGTGATCACCCGGTTCCAGCGGGCCAGCGGGGCGGTCGTCACGTACACTACATCGTTGGGCTTGAGTGGAAACCTGCTGGCCATCATGTAGGCAGTTGCGTCGCTCACGTCCAGTTGATAGACCGTGGCCAACTTATCGCTTTCCACCGGCTGGGAGCGCATCACGAAGATCCCTGTGGCATCGCCACGCTCTTCGTTGATTCCACCTGCTCGTGACAGGGCATCGGTAAGCGAGAGGCGCTCACGGTTCATGGGTAGATTGCCGGTCACGATGACTTGACCAAGCATGGCAATTCCCTTGTTGTCAGCGCTGGCAAGGTGCAGCTGATCGCCATCGCGAAGCAGACGATTCTGGCTCTGGTCCCCCTCACTAAGCAGGCCAAACAGCGAGAGCCGCTCTTCCTGACCCTCGCGAATCAAAGTGAGCTCATGCCAGTAGGCATCGCCGGAAGGGCCACCCACGGCGCTGATGGCATCCACGATGGTCAAGGGCAAGTTGGTGATGGGCAGCGCCCCTGGCGCATCTACGGCACCGGTCACGTATGCCTTTTGTGAATTGTACTGGGCCACAAACACATCCACTTGGGGATCCGTCAGATACGCTGACAGACCGCGTGTGAGTTGGACTCGGATCTCATCGGTAGACTTCCCGTCAACGTTGATGCGCCCCAGGAAGGGGTAGAAAATGGTGCCGTCCGGTCGGATAATATTGCCCGCTTCCGCAGCGCTTCGTTCGGCCCCTGCGGGAATCGTAAGCTCAGGGTGGTCGTAGACAATGATGCTCAGGATATCGCCGGGCCCTACCTGGTAGTCATAATCGGCAATCTGGCGGCGCAACACCTCAGACCGAGCCTGCGCGGTCGGCCGCTCTCGCTCGATACGCTGTAGCAGCGCCGGAGTGATCTGCTCGATATCGACCATCGAGGCAAGGTCGACACTTTCGACATCGGGATAGTTCATATGCCCACCAGGGGCAAAGGCACAGCCTGCCAGCCCAAGCATGGCCAAGCTTGCCAATGTCGCCCGAAGCGACCGGGGTATCGCCATGAATGTGTCGCTCATTATTAGTATCTCTCAGAGCTTGGATTGGGCATGCGGTCATGTCCCCACGCTACCGCCCCGAAGTGACGGCGAGTCCTCGAAGCCTTTTCATCAATTTGCACAATTCGAACAACTACCTTGCCACTACTGCCACCTTGCCACTTAATCCACATCAATCACTATTGGTCGGGCTTCCTGTACATCATCGCAACATTTGTCTCGGGACTTCCTTGGGGATGAAAAGCCATCTTTGTGCCACCAGACTTAAACTTCGCCAGGCTCGGCACTTCTTCCTTAATGGTTAGTTCATCACCCAGCCATTCTGCCGAGGCACTTTCAGGTGCACGATCATGATCCGCTTTCTGAAGCCAGCGAATATCGACGAGATCACTTTGCGAGTCATAACCAATCATCGCCGACAAAAGAATATTTCTGACTTGATTCATGTCCTGCTCGCAGCAAGCTTGATTAATCGCGCGCAATAACTTCTGTAGCTCATCCCATTCCACCATTTTTTCTACGGCTGTCATGATCCTCGGATGCGATGTGGCCTTTGCAGAATCTGCTATCAGGAGCTCTTCGTACAGCTTTTCACCAGGGCGCATGCCGGTGAAACAAATGGCAATATCCCCTTTCGAGCAACTAGAATGCTTTAGCGTGTCGACTGCTTCTTCGATATCAGGAAAGTAGGGCTGTAACCCCGTCAGCCGCACCATGCGAAAGGCAAGGTCACTTATCTTCACTGGTTCTCCCATATCCAGTACGAAGACATCCCCTCCCCGTGCCATGGCTCCCGCCTGTATGACCAGTTGAGCCGCTTCTGGAATGGTCATGAAATATCGAGTTACATCGGGATGAGTCACGGTAATGGGACCTCCCATTTCGATCTGCTTCCTGAAAAGGGGTACAACGGAACCCGAGGATCCCAGCACATTGCCGAAACGAACCATGGAGAAACAGGTTACGGACTGTTCCTTGGCGAGAGCCTGACATATCATTTCGGCCAGCCGTTTGCTCGCCCCCATCACATTCGTGGGTCTGACTGCCTTATCGGTAGAAATCAAGACTACATTGCATACTTTGGCCGCTATGGCAGCCTTGGCCATGGCTAGCGTTCCGAACACATTGTTGCAGATGCCTTCTGACATGTTCTGCTCGACCAACGGCACATGTTTATAAGCTGCAGCGTGATAAATCGTGTTGACATTAAATCCCCGCAGAAGGGCTTCAAGACGCTTACCGTCCTGAACCGATGCCAGGATAGGCAAACAGGGAATACTTGAACCTGCCCTCTCCTGCATCTGCTTGAGATCCTGTTCGATGTAATAGAGGGCGCATTCAGCGGCATCGATGAGTAGCAGTTGTTGAGGACTCTGACATAAGACCTGCCGGCAAAGCTCACTACCAATGGAACCCCCGGCACCTGTCACCATCACAACCTTGCCAGTAATGTCGGCACCCATCAGTGTTGGATCGGGGGGAATAGGATCTCGCCCCAACAGATCTTCAATCGCAACGTCCAGCAGTTCGTTGAACCTTGCCTTCCCCGAGATGATGTCGGCCATGTCAGGAATGGTCTGTACGGGTATGTTCAATGTCTCGATGGACTGAAGGATTTCCTGCCGCCTGGCTCGAGTCGCTTCAGGTATAGCCAAGAGGAGCTTCTGCACGCCGTAGGTCTTGATCAACCAACCACTCTCTTCTGGCGGATATACCTTGAGCCCTTGCACATGGCTTCCCTGAAGCCTGGGCGCATAGTCCACGAATGCAACAGGTTGGTAGTCTCTGCCATGTCGAAGCGACATTGCCAGTTGGCGGCCTGAGGCACCGGCACCATAGATCAGTACTCGTGCCTTGCGTCGCTCCTGGTCACTGAGAAAAAGATGACGAAGGCCGAGCCTGACTCCCCCGATCGCGATCAGTGCCACCATGGCATAGATGAAAGGGACCGAGCCTGGAATGGGAAGTCCGGATAGAGTGATTATCAGGCTCAGCACCCCGGACGAGGCAAGCACACCGATCAGCATCGTCTGGGTGGCCTTCAGTCCAAGGTGGCGGATGATTGCTTGATAGAAGCCCAGCTTGATGAACAATGCGATGCTGATGGGTACAGCAATGGACAGGGCGATCCATACGGCAGGCTGAGACAGGAAGTCGAAATTGTCCACACGCAGCCGCATGGCCACGAGGAAGCTGACCGTAATGAGGAAAACGTCCGCCACCACTTGTATCACCCGCTTGCTGGCGCGGGGCAACCCAAAAACTATCGACAAGAATGGAGACATCGAGCATCCCTCTTGGTCCCATCAGATTCGATGGACTCGCAGAAAGATGCTGTCAGCGAGTCGCACCAAAGGGCCACCAGTACCATCAAGCAGGTGCTCTTAGAGGCTAACCACCGTTACAGTATGTTTCAAATCAAAGCGTTCTGATTACAAGAAAATCAGGCGGGGGATATGAAATAATACATGCTTGACACCATGACGGAATTCCAACTCTCTCCTCCGAGAACAGAGGATTCTTGGTAAAAAGCTGGCATGGGTGGGCAGCTTTTCAACTCAGTGGAGGTCGACGGTGTCCTGGCAGAGACCTTTCAGAGTTTTCGTCACTGCCAGCAGCTTGAGACACCAGTAGGCCCGCCCTACCCAGCGGGGTAGAAGAGCCTACGGCAGGAGATTGTCACGAAATGAACCACAGGTGCGAGTAGTACAGGCTCCCGCTCAGGTCTCAGAACACCCGATTCAGGCCATTCTGCGCCGCCACCCGATAGGCCTCGGCCATGGTGGGGTAGTTGAAGGTGGTGTTGACGAAATACTTCAAGGTGTTGGCTTCGCCCTTCTGCTGCATGATCGCCTGGCCGATATGGACGATTTCCGAGGCTTGGTCTCCGAAGCAGTGGATGCCGTAGATCTCCAGGGTGTCCTGGTGAAAGAGAATCTTGAGCATCCCGACGGTATCGCCGGTGATCTGGGCACGGGCCGTGTCCTTGAAGAAGGCCTGGGCCACTTCATAGGGCACTCTGGCCTCGGTCAGTTCACGCTCTGTACGGCCAAAGGAGCTGATCTCGGGAATGGTGTAGATCCCCGTGGGAACCTCGTTGACGTAGCGGTAGTCCCGGTCGAGCAGCTCGTCGCAGGCATTGAGCCCCTGATCGTAGGCGGCGCTTGCCAGGCTCGGCCAGCCGATCACGTCACCGGCGGCATAGATATGGGGAATCGTAGTCCGGTAATGGTCGTCTACCTGCAGCTGACCGCGACCGTTGGCCTCCAGGCCGATATTCTCAAGCCCCAGCTCATCGGTGTTGCCGGTACGACCGTTGGCCCAGAGAAAGGCATCGGCACGCAGCTTCTTGCCCGACTTGAGGTAGACCGTGACGCCGGACTCATCGCCCTCCACGCGCTCGTGCTCCTCATTATGACGTATCAGCACGCCATGCTTGCGCAGGTGATAGGAGAGCGCGTCGGAGATCTCGTCGTCGAGGAAGGAGAGCAGGCTGTCGCGGTTATTGATAAGGTCCACCTTGACGCCCAGTCCGGAGAAGATCGAGGCATACTCACAGCCGATGACCCCCGCCCCAAAGATGATCAGGGTACGAGGCGTATGTGACAGACTCAGGATGGTATCCGACTCATAGATGCGCGGGTGGCGGAAATTGATATCAGCCGGCCGATAGGGCCGCGAGCCGGTGGCAATGACGATCTTCTGTGCAACAAGCTCTTCCAGTGCTTCCTGGCGATCGCGAATCAGCAGTGTATGCTCGTCCTTGAAGCGTGCCACACCGCTGAACAGATCAATTCGATTGCGGGCGTAGAAGCGGGTGCGCATCTCGACCTGCTGGTCGATGGTGATACGCGATCGCTCCATGACCCGGGGAAAGGAGAACCAACGAGGCTCACCGATATCGCGAAACATGCGATTGGTATTGAAGGCCATGATCTGCTTGACCTGGTGGCGCAGCGCCTTGGACGGAATCGTCCCCCAGTGGGTACAGTTGCCGCCCACTGCCGGCTGCTTCTCCACGACCGCAACCCGCTTGCCATGCTTGGCGGCATTGATGGCCGCACTCTCACCGGCAGGACCGGTCCCGATCACCACCACGTCATAGTTATGAACTGCCATGGGCTCTCGCGTCTCCTTTTCCTAGGAGCCTGTCGGACTTAACGCTAATCTTTTGTCAAGCCCGACAGGCTCCAAGCTTATTGGTTGAGGATGGCAATCAGCGCCGGGTTGCGTCGTACCCCAGGTCGGCGCCGCGGCTTTCGTCACTTCTGCGACGGGCGCTGGGACTGTTCTTGCGATTTTCCTCCTCGCAGATCTCATCCTTGCCGCCGCAGACCTCGCAGCCGTCCTTGAGGCCCAGGTTGTTGAGCCCGCCGCAGGAGCCGGCAATGGGCTTGCGCCCCATGATCACACCAATCGCCATGGCAGCCATGACGAGCAGCATGAAACCTAGAACCAGAAAAAAGATATTCATGTCGCGCTCCTCTGCTTAGTACTCAAGCCACGGCTCCATCGCCGCAGTGTAGAGAATTTCAATACCCTGTGGTGTCTTGACAACGAGCCGGGCGGCACTATCCATCCCCGGGACCTGGCCGGGTGTCGTACCCTGCTGCTCGGCTGCCATCAGCAACAGCGCCTGACGCGACGCCTCGCTGGCGGTTTCAGCCACCACGCTGATGCCAAGGGTTCTGGGCAGAGTGGGAATCGCCACCGGGGTGGGCCTGACCAGCCGGTGCACCAGTGCCGCGTCCGTCAGGTTGATTCGATGCCCCGCGCCTGCTCCGGCATCCCCGCATGCTCCAGGGAGAGCCACCAGCCTCCCCGGGGTGGTCGTCCACGGGTGCGAATCACGCCACCGACCTCGACCATCATGTGTTCGACGTCATGCTCGGTCAGCCACTCCGTGAGGCGATCGACGGCAAGCGCGTGTATCAGGCGCTCCAGCTCGTCGCCAAACGAAACCGGGGCAACT
>NZ_AZQX01000097.1:0-16632 GCF_000568385.1 Halomonas sp. BC04 | reverse complement strand
GAACCCGCGGCTCTACGTCAATCACAAGGTGATCCTCACGCCCAGTGCCGAGACGGCACCGGCAGCCGTTGCCCGGGTCCGCGCGCTATGGCAGGCGTGCCGGGCCCAGGTGCTGGAGATGGATGTCGAGCGCCATGACCAGGTGCTGGCACGCACCAGCCACCTGCCGCACCTGCTGGCTTTCTCGCTGGTGGATACCCTGGCACGTCAGGACGAACGCCTGGAGATCTTCCGCTACGCCGCCGGCGGCTTTCGCGACTTTACCCGCATCGCCGGCAGCGATCCGGTGATGTGGCGAGATATCTTCGTTGCCAATCGTGAGGCCGTCCTGGCTTCCCTGGATGACTTCGAGGCCGGTGTGGCGCGGCTTCGCCATGCCGTGGAAACCGGCGATGGCGATGCCATGCTCGCCATCTTCGACCGGGCCAGCCATGCGCGACACTATTTCGACTCGCTCCTGAATCAGACCAGTTATCAGGTGGAATACCAGATGGAATCACAAGAGAAACTCACTTTCCGGACCGTTCCTGGCGGACACGTTTCCGGCCGCATTCGCGTACCCGGCGACAAGTCCATTTCCCACCGCTCGATCATGCTAGGCGCGTTGGCCGAGGGCATCACCGAGGTGAAGGGCTTCCTGGAGGGGGAGGACAGCCTGGCGACCCTGCAGGCCTTCCGCGAGATGGGAGTGGCCATCGAAGGCCCCCACCAGGGGCGCGTCACCGTGCATGGCGTCGGCATGCACGGGCTCAAGGCGCCATCGGGACCGCTCTATGTCGGCAATGCCGGCACCGCCATGCGCCTCTTCTCCGGCCTGCTGGCGGGGCAGGCCTTCGACACCGAGCTGATCGGTGACGCCTCGTTGACCAAGCGACCCATGGGGCGCGTGGCTGACCCGCTGCGGCTGATGGGTGCGGTGATCGAGACCGCCGAAGGCGGACGTCCGCCGCTGAAGATCCGCGGCGGGCAGGCACTCAAGGGCATCGACTACGACATGCCCATGGCCAGCGCCAGGTGAAGTCCTGCCTGCTGCTCGCCGGCCTGTATGCCGAGGGCGAGACCCGGGTGCGTGAACCCGCTCCCACCCGCGACCACACCGAGCGCATGCTGACCGGCTTCGGCTATGAGGTCCAGCGCGAGGGGGATACCTGCTGGCTCCAGGGTGGCGGCAAGCTCACCGCAGCACCCATCGATGTGCCCTCGGATATTTCCTCGGCCACCTTCTTCCTGGTCGCGGCGGCGATTTCACCGGGGTCGAACCTGGTGCTCGAGCACGTCGGCATCAACCCCACCCGCATCGGCGTGATCAACATCCTCAAGCTGATGGGTGCCGACCTGTGGCTGGCCAATGAGCATGAAGTGGGCGGCGAGCCGGTCGCCGACCTGCATATCCGCTATGCGCCGCTTCACGGTATCGACATTCCCCTGGATCAGGTGCCGCTGGCCATCGACGAGTTCCCGGCGCTGTTCATCGCCGCCGCCAATGCCGCCGGCACCACCCGTCTGCGCGGGGCGGAGGAGCTGCGAGTCAAGGAGTCCGACCGCATCCAGGCCATGGCCGACGGCCTGGCGACCATCGGCGTCGAGCATACCGTGGTGGAAGACGGCATCGATATCGTCGGTGCCGGGGAGCGCGAGGTCGCCTACGGCGGCGGGCGAATCCACAGCCTCGGCGATCACCGCATTGCCATGGCTTTCGTGATCGCCTCGCTGCGTGCCGGTGACGAGATCGTCATCGACGACTGCGCCAACGTGGCGACCTCGTTTCCGGGCTTCGTCGAGCTGGCCCGCACCGTTGGCCTGCAGGTCAGCGAAGAGACGGAGGTGTCGAATGCGTGACAAGGCCGCGGTGCTGACCGTGGATGGCCCCGGCGGGGCGGGCAAGGGCACCATCAGCCGCCTGATCGCCGATCGGCTCGGCTGGCACCTGCTGGACAGCGGGGCGCTCTATCGTCTCACGGCCCTGGCCGCGATGCGGCGCGATGTGGCGCTGGATGACGAGGCGGCACTGGAACGGGTCGCCGCCGCCCTCGACGTGGTGTTCCTCGTCGAGGGTGACGCCACCCGGGTCATGCTTGAGGGGGATGACGTCAGCCGCGATATCCGCACCGAGCCGGTGGGCGATGCCGCCTCACGGGTGGCTGCGCTGCCTGCCGTTCGCCAGGCGTTGCTGCAACGTCAACGCGATTTCCGCCAGCTCCCCGGGCTGGTGGCGGATGGCCGCGACATGGGCACGGTGGTTTTCCCCGATGCCGAGCTCAAGGTGTTCCTCACGGCGAGCCCGGAAGAGCGTGCGCGAAGGCGCCACCTTCAGTTGCAGGAAGCCGGGGTGGATGCTAGTCTATCGAGTCTTTTGAAGGAGATTCAGGCGCGCGATGCACGCGACATGCAGCGCAGCGTGGCTCCGCTCGTACCGGCCGATGACGCCATCGAGCTGGATACCACGAGCCTGGGTATACCGGAAGTGGTGGAACGGTTGACGGAGTGGCTGGCCGAACGCGGCCTCACCCGGCTGACTTGATCTCCCTTGCGGCGCCCCCGTCAGGATGTGATGGCATGGCCGAGCAGCCCTTTCACTGAAAGCTCGTCCAGGTCGAACCGGCGTTAACATCCCCGGGGGTTTGGCAAATTAGGCCCGCACTTGCTGGTGGTGCGGAGAAGGCGGCAACGCCTCAACACCGTTGATCACGTAGGAAAATCATGAGCGAAAGCTTTGCTGAACTGTTTGAACAGTCACTCCAGGACATCAACATGGAGCCGGGCGCCATCGTCACGGCCACTGTTGTCGACATCGAAGGTGACTGGGTCACCGTCAATGCCGGCCTGAAGTCCGAAGGGCAGATTCCCGTGGCTCAGTTCCGCGACGAAAGTGGCGAACTGAACATTGCGATCGGCGACGAAGTCAGCGTCGCCCTGGAAGCCGTCGAAGACGGTTTCGGCGAGACGCGCCTGTCTCGCGAGAAGGCCAAGCGTGCCGAAGCCTGGAAGGTGCTGGAAGCGGCCTTCGAGAAGGAAGAGATCGTCAAGGGCGTGATCAACGGCAAGGTAAAAGGCGGTTTTACCGTCGATATCGACTCCATTCGTGCCTTCCTGCCGGGTTCCCTGGTGGACGTGCGTCCGGTGCGCGACACCACGCACCTGGAGCACAAGGAACTCGACTTCAAGGTCATCAAGCTCGACCCGAAGCGCAACAACGTCGTGGTTTCCCGCCGTGCCGTTCTCGAAGCCGAGAACAGTGCCGAGCGTGAAGCCCTGCTGGCCACCCTGCAGGAAGGCCAGCAGATCATGGGTATCGTCAAGAACCTGACCGACTACGGTGCCTTCGTCGATCTGGCGGCGTCGATGGCCTGCTCCACATCACCGACATGGCCTGGAAGCGCATCAAGCATCCGAGCGAGATCGTGGCCGTGGGCGACGAGATCAACGTCAAGGTGCTCAAGTTCGACCGCGAGCGCAACCGTGTCTCCCTGGGCCTGAAGCAGCTGGGCGAAGATCCCTGGGTCAACATCAAGGATCGCTACCCCGAGGGTACCGTTGTCACGGCTCGCGTCACCAACCTCACTGACTACGGCTGCTTCGCCGAGCTGGAAGAGGGCGTCGAGGGTCTGGTTCACGTCTCCGAAATGGACTGGACCAACAAGAACATCCACCCCTCCAAGGTCGTCAACATCGGCGACGAAGTGGATGTCATGATCCTGGATATCGACGAAGAGCGTCGTCGTATCTCCCTGGGTATCAAGCAGTGCACCGCGAATCCGTGGGAAACCTTCAACGCCCAGTACAACAAGGGCGACCGGGTCTCCGGTACCATCAAGTCGATCACCGACTTCGGTATCTTCATCGGCCTGGAAGGCGGTATCGACGGCCTGGTTCACCTCTCCGACCTCTCCTGGTCCGAGACCGGTGAAGAAGCCGTGCGTCGCTTCAAGAAGGGCGACGAAGCCGAGGCCGTCATCCTCTCCATCGATCCGGAGCGCGAGCGCATTTCGCTGGGCATCAAGCAGCTCGATTCCGACCCGGTGGCCGAGTACCTGTCGGTCAACGACAAGGGCTCCATCGTCTCCGGTCGTGTGGTCGAAGTCGATGCCAAGGAAGCTCACGTTGAGCTGGCGACCGACGTCGTTGCCATCCTCAAGGCTTCCGAGATCAGCGCCGACCGCGTCGAAGATGCCCGCAACGTGCTGAGCGAAGGCGATACCGTCGAAGCCCGCATCGTCAGCGTCGATCGCAAGAACCGTGCGATCAGCCTTTCGATCAAGGCCAAGGATCAGGACGACACCCGTCAGAACCTGAAGAAGCTGCGTGAAGAGTCGCCCGAAGCTGGTGGTCCGACCACCATCGGCGACCTGATCAAGCAGCAGATGGGTCAGGACTGATCCCCTCGGCCCCGATCATTCGGGGCCGTCAGGAACGGTTGACAAGAACGCCGCCCCGGCAATCCGGGGCGGCGTTTTCTTGCGCAGCTGGTTTGCGCCGCTCGACTGGAGGATGACCCTGCCGGCCAACCGGGCAGTGGCGTGTCCCACGGTACGGCACATTATGCATTGACGGTAGCTTGAAAGGGGGCAGGGGGGTACCCTGCAACTCTTGGGTGAATGACCAGCGTCAATCCGGAGTCCAGGGAGCCGCCATGGCCACCATTGAACACACTGCAATTCTCAAGGCCTCGCCGGAGCGTGTCTTTGCGTTGCTGGAGCGGGTAGAAGATTTCGTGGAGTACTCCGACATGATCCGGGCGATCGAGCCACTGGGCGGTGAACGCTACCGTTGGCACGTTCGTGCCGTTGGCATGGATTGGACCTTCGATGTGGAGATTACCGAGAAGCAGGCGCCCGAAACGCTCGCCTGGGAGTCCCTGGAGGGGGTGCGTAACCAGGGCTGCTATCGGCTGACGCCGGTCGCGGAAGGTACCCGGGTGGCGCTCAGCGTCACCTATGCCATTCGCAACCGCATGGTGGAGAAGGCGGTCACGCGAGCTGCCAGGCCGCTGGTCAACAAGGTTAGCCGTCAAATTCTCGAGCGCGTGGAAGCCAAGTTGTGATTCAATCGAATCGACGAGGCCGCCGGCCTCATTCGAGGACACTTCGATGGTAAAGGGGCTGCTTTGGTGTTTGACCCTGCTGGTGCTCCAGCTAGGGCTGCTGCGTTACGTGGACCTGCGTGTGGCGGCCATGCCGCGACTGGAGGATGCGCCGGAAGGCTCTTCCGGCAATGTGCCGTCACTGGGTCGAGAGGGTGAGCTCGGCGCGTGACCCAAGCAGTGTCGCATGGCACCATATGGCCTTTTCCAAGGTCGAGCGAGACAAGCTAATGCAGCAAGACACCTCATTGCGCCGACGGTGGCGACTGGTCGCCGTCGGCGCAAGCCTGCTCATGGCCGGTTATCTGTGGATATGGCATTCGCCCGACCTCCTTGCCGTCAAGCATTGGGCCGAAGAGGCTTCACACCATCCGCTGACAATCATCAGCGTCATCGCCATCATGGCCGTCACGCTTGCCTTTGGCTTGCCTGGCAGCATCGGGCTATGGCTTATCGCTCCCTTCTATCCGCCACAGGTGGCCACCCCCATGCTGATACTCGGCAGCGTAGGTGGTGCGTTGGGTGCCTATCACTTGGCCGCCAGGGTGGGTGAGCATTGGAGCCCCAAGGGCCTGACCCGCAAGATCATGCGCATGCTGGAGAAGCGCAGCGACTTTCTCACCCAGTGCGCCCTGCGTGTGCTGCCGGGGTTTCCCCATTCAGTGATCAATTTCGCCGCCGGGCTGCGTCGCCTGCCGCTGCGTACCTTCGTGGTGGCTGCCGTGGTGGGGCTCGGCATCAAGTGGGCGGTCTACGCCAGCGCCATCCATAGCACGCTGGAGGCTGTGGGAAGGGGGGAAAATGCGATCAGTGCGGATATCGTGCTGCCGCTGGTGGCCCTGGCCCTGCTGCTGCTGGTCGGTGCCTGGATGCGGCGCCGTGTGGAAGAGGGCCGGGGTGTCTAGCCCGCCTGGCCTCGATCCGATGCTTCATAATGCGCCACGCCGTCACGTCCATCGTGCTTGACGCCATACATCGCCTTGTCCGCCGCATCGACCATGGCGCTGACGGTGTCGAACTCGGTGTCCTCCAGTGAAGCGATACCGATGGAAGCGGTCACGTGCAGGGGATCGCCCTCGGTCTGAGCCAGGGGTTGCGAAGCCAGGTAGTGGCGGATGCGGTCGCCCAGCCGGCTGGCCTGATCCCGGCGGGTGTTGGGCATGATCACCAGGAACTCCTCACCGCCATAGCGGCCGGCGATATCATCTTCCCGAACCATGTTTTCCAGTGCGGAAGCGAAGCGAATCAGCACTTCGTCGCCGAAGCGGTGGCCATAGAGGTCATTGATGCGCTTGAAGTGATCCAGATCGATGAACATGACGGACAGTGGTCGGTTGCCCAGCTGCGCATTGTCAAAGTGCTGGACCAGCAACTTTTCCAGCCAGGGCCGGTTGGCCAGCCGGGTCAGGTGGTCCATGCGGTGCTGTTCGTCGAGCGCGTCATGGCGGGCCAGCAGCGACTCCAGTTCATGGCGCTGATCGGCAAGCCGCTGATTGAGCAGCAGGTTCTGTTCGAAGAGCAACTCCTTGGCTTCGGCCAGCAAAAGGGTGCTGTTGATCTCGGGGGGGCAGGTGATCTCGAATAGCTTGGCCAGGGTTGGCAGGCGTTGTTGGAGGTCCTCCAGAACGGAGACCAGCATGGCGATATCCAGCGACTCCAGCAGTGCCAGCTGGTGTAGCAGGTCACTGAAGGCGGCAGCCGGCGCATGGGCAAGCCAGCCATCGGCGATACGACAGGAGAGGCGCAGGCAGAGGCGTTTCGGGTTGCCATCCTCCAATGGGCCATGGCTCTCCGCGATCCCGGCTGCCATCGAGGCGGGCACACCCCAGCTGAGGGCAAGCCAGGCGCCCACCAGTGAATGATCGCAGCCATAGAGCCGATGCTCGGTTTCGCGCAACTTGTCGTGGTTGCGCAGGCTTGGGACATGGTTGGCGTAGCGATCGGCGTCCACGGCCTCGAGGGTGAGGATGCCGATATCCTGGATCAAGCCGGTGGTGAACAGTTGGCCCGCTTCTGCTGGGCAGAGTTGTTCGGCCAACTGTTGGGCGGCCAGTGCGGCGATGATGGAGCGTTGCCACAGATAGTCGTATTCGAGTTCGTCGCTGGCGCCGGGGCGGGGCAGGCCGAAGCTCATCGCTGCAGCCAGGGTGGCGTCAAGGCCCAGTCGCGAAACGGCATCGTGGCAGGTGACGACACGATTGCCGCCGCGAGAAAAGTAGGCGCTGTTGGCCATCGAAAGCAACCTGAGCGTCAACGCCGGATCCTGCTCAATCGCGGTGGCGAAGTCGGCAAGACGGGGCTCCGGTGCCCGGGCCAGACCGATTACCCGGGCCGCGGCGGCGGGCAGGCTTGGCAGTGTCCGACAGTCGCCCAGGCGCAGGCGAAGGGTGTCGGGAAGTGGGGGGAGCGCAGGAGTTGTCAGGCCAATAACGCTATCGGATTCGGTGGTCGACATCCTATCGGTCGGCATGCTAACTCCTGATTTAAACAGTTGTTTGTTGTTTTTCTTAAGTTAACATAATCAAATGGTCAAGTAAGTTACTTTTTTCGCAGCGATGCGTCCAGGTGATCGACCACTTCGGCCCAGTCGGCGTCTTCCTCCAGCGCATCATGAATGAATGCGGCCTGGGATTCGTTCCAGAAGGGCGCTTCGTGTAGCTGTATGGTTTCCTGCAGCGGCGCGTGACGCTCGATGAAGTCCCTGATGGAGGCATCATCGGCAGGAAGACCCAACTGCTCGAAGAGCTCGGCAAAGTGGTGAACAGGCTTTTCCATGGTTTGTCCCCTAGGCAAACGATACGCAAACGAAGAGTACCAAAACGGCAGCCGGTTTGGCACCGCTCATGCTGCACACTTCAACGCTGCCAGGACATTGAACAGCGTATTATCAACGCTCACCCACCAGCGCCGTGAGAAAACGTCGCTTGCGTTCGCGCTCATCCAGGGGCTGTGCCAGCAGGTGGACCAGCTTGGTCAGCGCCGCTTCGGGTGTCATGGCATCCCCTGAGAGTACACCGGCCTCAGCCAGCCCCAGGCCGGCGGCGTATTGACCGATGGCGATACCTCCATGGGGGCATTGGGTGACTGCCGCCAACAGCTTCCCTTCACCGGTGGCCTTGGCCAGCACCCCCAGCAGTGCCGGGTCCTCCGGCGCGTTGCCACCTCCCCACACTTCCAGCAGTGCCCCTTGGACCCGGTTGTCCTCTAGCCAGGTTGCCAGTTGCCAGGCCTGGATGCCGGGCCACAGGACGATGCGAGCTACACCGCCGGCCGCCAGGGCGGCATAGTCGGGCAGCTCGAAACGGGGAGCGCCACGCTGCTGCGCTTCCAACCCACGGGCGGGGTAGATCACGGTGTCATCGCCGACCCGTTCTCCCAGCAGTGGGTAGTTGGGGCTGGCAAAGGCATCGCTGGCTTCGCTATGCCGCTTGCGGGTGCGCACCCCGCGAAACAGCTTGTCGGCGAAGGCCACGGACACTTCCTGCAGGCGTGGCTCGGTGGCGAAGCGAAGTGCCAGCTCCACGTTGGCCAGGGCATCGCTGTACTGCGCTTCGAGCGGCCGCATGGCGCCGGTAACAATCACCGGGCGGTCCAGGCCCTGGAGCTGGTAGGCAAGGCTAGCGGCTGTCCACGCCAGGGTGTCGGTGCCGTGGAGCACCACCACGCCGGCGTAGTCGGGTAGTGCCTTGGCGATGGTATGGCCAAGGCGCTGCCAGTCCATGGCGGTGGCAGCGCTGGAGTCGATGGGCTCGTCAGTTTCCTTGACGACGAATGCCGGCAGGCGCGCCTGGCGCGTCGGGGGCAGGGTGGCAAGGGCGCTGCGCAGGCGAGCGTTCATATTACCGCCGGCGGCCAGGCCTCGGGGGGAGGCTACCATGCCCAGGGTGCCGCCAGCGTAGAGAACCAGCACGGGGCGATCGGCGGAGAAGGGCGCGGTCATGTCGGCTCCTGGCAGTCACGGTGACGAAGTGAAAGCCGCATGATAGCGCTATTGCAACACAGTCTCACTCCTCGGCGCTGACCCTCACGCCATCGGCGACCTGCTCACCTGGGTGATTGATGACCGACTCACCCTCCACTAGCCCCGCCAGCACTTGCGTGATCATTCCCTGGCGGCGGCCGATCTCGAGCAGTCTGCGTACGGCACGCCCCTCCTCGATGACAAAGACGGCCCATTCCCCCCGGTGTCGGAACAGGGCGCCAGTGGGAATCTGCAGGACATCATCGTCATGCCAGATCAGGAACTCGGCATCGATACGGAACCCCTTTCCCAGGCCCAGGGAGGCTGGATCGACACTGTCGCTGAACGCGACGATAACCGGCACGCGCTGCTCGTCCACCCCAAGTGCCGAGATGCGGGTAAAGCCCGCCGGCTCGACGCGCCTGACCTCTCCCTGCAGGGGATCTCCCCCCCAGCCGCTGAGGCGAACCGGCATGCCCGGACGCAGCCGCACCGCGTCCATGGAGATCAGGTCCACCTGCACTTCAAGATCAGCCGGCCGCCCCAGTTGCAGGATCGGTTCGCCGGCGGCCACGCTGCCTTCACAGCATCGATGCAGGGTCAGGACCTGGCCCGTAACGGGAGCACGTATTGCCAGTTCGGCGGCATCGTTGGGTCCGCCACGTTGGCCGCTGGCGATGTCGAGCATGGCCCGCGCCGCCTCGACTTCGAAGCGCGCCACTTCGACGTGGGAGGCGGCCGAGTTCTCCAGGGCCCGCTGGCGGTCGCGCTGGTTCTGGCGATGCTCCAGCTCGGCGGTGGAAACCAGGTTGCGCTCGTGAAGCTGGCGGTATCGCTGATACTCCGCTTCGGCGAAGCGGCGGTCGGCCCGAGCGGTCTCCAGATTGGCCTGTGCCGCCTGCCATCTGGCCTGTGCCGCCTGCAGGTTGTCTTCGGCCTGCTGGCGGGAGCGGGCATCCAGTGCCGGCGCCGGGCTCGGCTCCAGGCGAAACAGGATGTCGCCTTCCGTCACCGTGTCGCCGACTTCGAGGTTGACGCGCTGCAGGTAGCCGGCGATGGGCGAAGTGACATTCCAGGTATCCCGCAGCCGGGTGCGGCCCTCTTCGGTCACCGTTTCGCTGAAGGGGGCGCGTTGCACCGTGACGCTGTTGACGCTGACCGGGGTGGGCCACAGCGCCCATGCCAGCGCGCCGATGATGGCAAGGCCCAGGGCAGTGATGCCCAGACGCTTGATGATTCGTGGCGCGTTCTTGTTGGTTGTCATTGTCGTTCCTTGTCTACTCCACGGCTTTCAAGGCGGTGACCATGTCCAGGCGCCCCAGGCGCCGGATCACCAGTACCGCAACCACCGCGGAGGCGGCTATCACGCCAGCGGCGGCGAAGCCGAATGCATGAGAGGTCAGAACCATGGGTACCCGGAAGAGATCGTTGGTGAAGGCCCGGTTGAGCAGCGCACTGAAGCCGGTACCGAACAGCCAGCCCAGCGGTATCGCAAGGGCCGTGATCAGGGCGATCTCGCCGAGCAGTATCCGCGCGACCTCGGTGCGGCTGTAGCCCAGCACCCGCAGCGTGGCGAGCTCTCTTGCCCGCTCGGCGAAGGCGATGCGAGCGTTGTTGTAGACCACACCGAAGGCGATGGACGCGGCCAGGGCAACGAAGACCAGGGCGATCATCAGGATGGTCTCGTCCATGTAATCCCGAATGCCGCGTTCGGCCACCGCCAGCAGGCCGATCCCGGCCACGGCAGGCATGCGATTCAGCGCCTCGTTCAGTGCCCCCTGTCGGTCGCCGTCGACCAGCAGCCAGGCACCGCTGATGGCCGGTCCCTCGCCGAGCAGAGCATTGAGGGTATCCCGTTGCAGGTAGGCGCCGACGCCGATGGGTTCGTCCACCAGCGCCGTCAGCGTTAGTTGGAGATTTTGACGCCGGCCCTCCATCACCGCTACCTGCAGCGTATCGCCCACTTCCGCCTGGAGATAATCGGCCAGGAAGCGGGTCAGCATGACGCCCTCTGCGGGGATTTTCTGGGAGCGCTCCCGGGCATCCAGTACCTGTCGCAGGTGGGGCTGCTCGTCCATCCCCAGCAGGCTGGTGCGGTACTCCCGGTGTCCATGGCTGAGAGTGACGGGAACCCGGCGCCAGGCTTCCACGGCCAGCACGCCGGGCAGATGACGCAGCTCGCCCACTGCTCGAGCCGGTGTCACCTCGCCGAAGGTCAGTTCGATATCCATGCGCATGACTTGGCGGTATTGCAGGTCGAGCATCTTGTCCACGGCGCTGAGCTGGTACGCACCCATCATCAGCAGACCCGCCGACAGGGCGATGCCGGTCACCGAGAGTGTCGCCTTGGTAGGGTGGCGCAGCAGGTGGCGCAGGATGATTCGTGACTCGTTGCCCAGCGCCCGGCCGAGCGGTGAGCGTTCCATCCAGGTGCGGCGAAAGCGTTGCGGGGCCGGGGGGCGCATGGCTTCTGCAGGGGGTTCCCGGACCGCCCGCCATACCGCGTGCCAGGTCCCTGTCAGGGCAGCCAGCCCGGCAACGGCCAGTGCCAGGGCCATGGACCTGGTGGGCACACGGAAATGCATCTCGGGGAAGCGGAAGTAGTCGCTGTAGATACCGGCCAGCCCCCGTGCCGACCAGGCTCCTAACAGCACACCCGCGGCCCATCCGAGCAGCACGATGGCAGCGGCAAGCCAGCCATAGTGCCGGGCCAGTTCGCCGTTGCGATAGCCGAAGGCCTTGAGCATCGCCAGCGACTCACGCTGGGTCTGGATGATACGGGCCATCACCACATTGAGCAGGAACGCGGAAACGGCGAGAAAGATCGTGGGTAGTATCGCCGCCTGGGCTCGCTGCTGGGCCAGCTCCTCCTCGAGGAAGCGATGCGACTGCTGGTCATGCCGGGTCTGGGTGCCGGTGCTGCCGTAGCGGGCCAGGATCAGGTCGAGCTCATCGATCAGGGTCTCGGCGTCGGCGCCGGCTTGCAATGTCACCAGGAGCTGGTTGAAGGCGCCCTCCATGCCGTAGGCGCTGGCCAGGGCGCGCTGGTTCATCCATAGCGTGGCATAGCGGTGATAATCCGGCAGCATATCAGTGGGAGCCGCCTGGTAGATGACCTCGGGGCTACGTGCGATGCCACTCAAGACCAGGCGAGTCTTGCGACCGTCGATGATCGCTTCGAGGGTATCCCCAGGGGCCAGCCCATGCGCCTCGGCAAAGGCGTCGCTGACCACGGCCTGGTCGCTGCGTCCCACCTCCGGTAGGCTACCGGCCAGCAGGTGCAGGCGGTTGAGGTTGGGTTGGCGCCCATCGGGCAGGGAGAGCATCACGCCACGCACCGGATCGTCGAATCCGGTGACGGCCAGGCGCACAGGGGCACGTACGCGGGGTTCCATTCGGCTCACGCCGTCCAGGGTTTCGAGTTGCTCCAGCAGGCCCAGCGGGGCTCGCTTGACGTCAATGAAGAGGTCGGGGTAGTGGTGGCTGGCGTAGAAGCGGTCGCGGGAGCCGGTCAGTGCTTCCAGGACGGTCAGCGACATCACCAGTGTCATCACGCCGCTGGCGATGACCACGGCGATGGCCAGCGCCTGTCCCTTGAGCCGAAGCAGGTCGCGCAGCAGCTTCCAGTGGAGGGTGGCGAGCGTCATGCCATCACCAGCGCAGCTCGCCCGGCGGCCGACGCCCGGCATTGGAATGTATATCGCCCACCTGGCCGTCACGCAGCCGTATCACCCGGTCGGCCATCTCGCCGATCACCTCGTTGTGGGTGATGATGGCCAGGGTCGTGCCGGTGGTGCGATTGATCTCCTCCAGGACTTCCAGCACGCGAATCCCGGTGCGAAAGTCGAGCGCCCCGGTGGGTTCATCGCAGAGCAGCACTTCCGGACGCTTGGCAATGGCCCTGGCAATGGCGACGCGCTGCTGCTCGCCGCCGGAGAGCTGGGAGGGGAAGTGGTCCAGTCGTGCCTCCAACCCGACCATGCCCAGTGCCTCCTCGGGTGCCATGGGGTCGCGGCTGATGTCGGTGACGATGGCGACGTTCTCGCGGGCCGTCAGGCTCGATATCAAGTTGTAGAACTGGAAGACGAAGCCGACATGGTGGCGGCGGTACTCGGTGAGCGTCCGCTGGCTGGCATGGGTCAGGTCGTGGTCGTCCCTGTTGCGGTCGATATAGCTAAGGCTGCCTTCGCTGGGGCTGTCCAGGCCGCCCATGATATTGAGCAGGGTGGACTTGCCCGAGCCGGAGGCGCCCAGCATCACCACCAGTTCGCCGGCATACAGCTCGAGATCGACGCCGCGCAGCGCCTGGATGGTCACGTCGCCCATGCGGTAGAAGCGCTTGAGCCGTGGGTCTGGAAGACCGGCTGTGACTGGTCGTGCATCGCTTGCCTGCTGGGTTCGGGGGCTATGGGCATTATGCATGGTGCGTGCAGGGCAGGGTATTGAGAATGGCGATCGGAAAACGGTGAGTCGCATCGCACGTGATAAGGATCAAGGAATGTCAGCAGGGAGAGTGAGCGAATGAAACGGCCCTTGTCGCACTGGGTGCTGCTGGTGGCGCTGGCCGTCCTCTGGGGCAGCTCTTTCGCGCTGACCCGGATTGCCGTGGCTGAGCTGACCCCGGCCATGGTGGTGGCCGGGCGCAACATGGTGGCAGCCCTGGGGCTGTTGATGCTGGTGCTGCTGCTGGGGCGACCCTGGCCGCGGGGACGCCGAGTCTGGGCCTTCATGCTCTCCATTGCGGTGATCGGCAACATGGCCCCCTTCCTGCTGATCAGCTGGGGGCAGCAGCGTATCGATAGTGGCCTGGCCGGGATCCTGATGGCGGTGATGCCGCTGGTGACCCTGGTGTTGGCCCACTTCCTGGTCGCCGGTGAAACGCTGACCCGCCAGCGCCTGCTCGGGTTCACCATCGGCTTTGTCGGTATCCTGGCGCTGATCGGGCCCGCTGCAATCCGCGAGCTTGGCGGGCACGGCGAGACGTTGATGGCACAGCTCGCGGTGCTGCTGGCGGCCTGCTGCTATGCCGTCAACGCCATCGTGTCTCGCCACAAACCGGACAGCGATGCCTGGTCGACCTCGGCGCTGGTACTGGGCATGGCCTGGCTCTTGACCCTGCCGCTGGCGGTGACGCCCTATCTGGGCGAAGGGGCGTCAGGGCTCTCGCTTTCAGCGGGGGCGCTCTGGGCGGTGCTGGTGCTGGGCATCATCTGCACGGCGCTGGGCAGCGTGGTCTTCTTCACCCTGGTGGCCGCAGCGGGGCCTACCTTCCTTTCGCTGATCAACTACCTGATCCCGCTCTGGGCGGTAGTCATCGGCATCCTCTTCCTGGGCGAGCGGCCGGAGTGGAATCACCTGCTTGCGCTGGTACTGATCCTGGTGGGCGTGGCCATTTCCCAGCGTCGTTAGTGGGGCCTCGGCCAAGCGCCTGCGGCGCCAGTCGCGATGGGGACTCGGGGCGCCGAACCGAGCGCTCCTACAGCTGCTTTCTCTAATGTTGGAGTAGCTTCAGCTCACGACTGGAGGCCGCAGGCCTCCCGGCGGTGTTGCTCGGCGTTGGTGGTAACAGCTAACGCCGCAGCCTCCGCCAAGAACAAGCTTAGCGTGTCACCAGCCGGCCGGTCTCATCCACATCCAGGCGGCGGTTGCGACCGGCCAGCAGGGCGAAGATGGCGGATACCGCGATGATCAACAGCAGGACGGTGGTGAGGAGGGTCAGGCTGACATCGAACTGAAGCAGGACCCCGACCGCCAGTGGCCCCGTGGCGGCCAGGGTATAGCCGCCGCCCTGGGCCAGGCCGGAGAGTTTCCCTGCCAGGCGCGAATTAGCGGTGCGCAGCACGATCAGTGTCAATGCCAGGCTGAAGCAGCCACCCTGGCCAAGCCCCAGCAGTACCACCCCTGTCCAGCGCCAGCTCGTGGGGCCGAGCAATAGCAGCCAGAGGCCGGCTGCGACACAGCCCAGCACCAGCATCAGTGCCGGCCGTTGGTCACGGCTGAAGCGTGCCAGCCAGGGTGCTCCCAAGGCCGAGATGAGCTGCACCATGACCGAGGCACCCATCATCCAGCCGGCTTCCGACTCCCCGTAGCCTCGGGTCTGCAGCAGGTGGGTAGCCAGCCAAAGACGATATAGGCCAGCGACGACTGGGTCCCCATGTAGAGCATGACGTGCCAGGCGAGGGGCTGGGAGAGCAGCTGGCGAAAGGAGCCGCCTCCCGCGGGCACAGGGTCCCCCTTCGGGTTCGCGGCATGAGTGTGACCCAGGCCAGCAGCGCCGTCACGCCCAGCAGCGACCAACTGATCAGGCTGAGGCGCAGCTGTCCAGGAGCTCAGCCAGCGGAATGCTCAACCCGGCGCCGAGGGCGCCCCCCAGGCACAGGGCCATGGTGTAGACGCCGGTCATCAGGTCGGCGCCGGCGGGTATCTCGCGCTTGACCAGGGCCGGCAGCAGTGTCCCGGCGACCCCGATGGCGGCACCCACGAGCAGGGTGCCGGCGAAAAGTAACGCGGTTACCGGCATGCCGCGAAGCAACAGCCCGGTGATCAAGGCGCCGAGTGCCAGCGTCATGGTGTTCTCGGGCCCCAGTCGCTTGGCGAGCCAGGGGGCCAGGGGGGCAAAGATGCCGAGGCAGAGAACGGGCAGGGTGGTGAGCGCACCAATGGCCAGCGGTGAGAGGCCGGTGTCCAGTTGGAGGCGGATCAGCAGTGGAGCAAGGGAGGAGAGGGCAGGTCTCAGATTGAGGCCGACCAGTACCATCAGGAACAGGAAGAGCACCATGCGAGCGGTTTGACGGCTGGTATCAGTTGTCATCGCCTCGCCATCCACGCCCCTTGGGCGGCTGCCTGGGCGAATTTGACGATTTGGTATGCTCGCCGTCGCGGGGTGCAATCAAGGGATCCTCGCTGGCGCCGGGGGAGCTGAATTTCACCACGCCGGGGTCCAGGTTGGCTTTGACCTGACGACGAATGCCGGAGATATCCTCCGTGCTGATCAGCAGTTCCTGGTCGCCTTGCCGCTGACGCTGTGGGACCAAGGCTCCATCGAAGGTCCAGCAGCGTTGGGGCACCTGTGAGACATGCCAGGTGCGCCCCTGCCAGTGAGCCTGGGCCTGGGCATCGAGCTCCATCGACTCCAGCGGCACCAGTGCGGCAAACAGGCGAGCGTTCAGGACTAGCCCGCTGCTGGTCATGTTCACAGCACCCTGGTAACGCCCCTCCTGCAACTCAGCGAGTACGACCTTGCGTTTTTTTTGCGGCTCGATGGTGCCCTGTCCGCAAAGGTGCAGCAGACCGTCGTCGATTTGCTTGATAACCCAGACCGGGATGGGCTGTTTGCCGGTCAACCACTTCAGCATTGGCAGGGCATTTCCAAAACGGCGCGCTGATACGCGCTCATCCCTGGGCCGTCCGTATCAGCACAGTACATTTCGGCATAGGACGTTTAGACATGGTACGTTTCGGCACAGTAAAAAATGGCACCCTACAGTGCCATAGTTCCTTGTGCCCTACCATGTGCCGAATCAGGCTTGGCGAGCGCCCTGGCCGCGGCTGCGACGCCGGCGTGGCGCTCGGCTGTCGTCGCCGCTGCGGT